>JBDSDI010000245.1:0-14031 GCA_039920645.1 Bdellovibrionota bacterium
GTAATCGTCGGCTTCGGACGCCTTGATGTTGCGGCACTTTTTACCGACGACGATCGCCGCTTCAAGTTCGAAATCGAAGCGCTTGAGGTGTTCTTTCATGACGGCGCATTTGCCGGGACCGGTTACGGCCTGATGATTGGTCATGTAGAAGACCGGGAAATTATCGAATTCGGGAATCATCTCGAGTCCGCGGTTGCGACGTGCAGATTCGACGTGCTGACGAAACGCGTAGCCGTCGCGCATGCTGGGAGGATTGGGTATGGGGGCGAGGAGCTCGACGTCTGCAAGGGGCAGGTCAGCCTTTGCGATGTTGGTCTTGATGTGAGCGAGAGAGGCTTGCCAGTCGCCTTCGACAAAAGCGCGGAAGTCTGCGGCGAGAGAGCTGAGGTCAAGAATTTTCGAGGAGTCGGAGAGAGCGCCCCAGGACGTTTTGCGGTCGGACTTGCGGATGTAACTGACGAATTTCATGAACGGAATTCTAGAACAAAAAAACCGAGAAGTCCCGTCTGGGGAGCTTCTCGGTTTGAGTGAAGGCAAAAGCGCCTTGGAACTTACTTGGTGCAGAAGACGGCGACAGTATGGGGACTGTAAATACCGCCGGTGAGCATCGTGAGGATTCCGTCGAGAGCTGTTTGTTGGGTCATGATTTGGGAGCGCCTTTTTTGCCGCAAACGTCGCTAACGACGACGTCTGTCGTCTGGCCGATACCACCGATGAAGAAGGGTTGGCTCTTCTCATAGGAGGGCATCATGGGGCCGTTCATTCCGTTACCGGTGAAGTGGAAACGTTGGGTAGCGCAAGCGCCAAGACCGAGGGTCGTTGCAAGAGCTGCGATGGTTAAGATTTTCATATTCTCTATCTCCTTAAGGGACTAATTTCCGCGAGACTAGAACGGGACGCGATGCATCTCTAGTACTGAACGATTTCAAATTGAATGCAGTGCAATAGAGAATCAAAGATTTTCAGAGTTTCTCTGTTTAGAGTGGGGACTTCTATCTGAAAAAGTCGCGTTTGGAGCCACGACTCGTGGCCGTCGCGATGAAGTTGCCTGCTGCAGACGCAATAATGGTGGTCCCACCAAGAATCGAACTTGGAACTGCTCTTTAGGAAAGAGCCGTTATATCCATTTAACTATGGGACCGCTGTGCTTAGGCAAAGTGTTCAAAAATCGCGCCGAAATTTCTTCGACTGAACAAAACTTTGTCTTCGCTGACAATACCTCAAAACACCAGAAACCGTTAGAATCTAAGTTAGATGACGCCCATCGCCGAGGTCTTGAAGCCCTATACGCTCTATCTCATTTATGCGCAGATCTTCCTGCTGTCGCTCGCCATTTTCGTCGGCTCGATGCTCATCATTCGCCGTCTCTGGCGCCGCGAGGCCGTCGATGGCGGGTTGATTCAGGACCGCGAAAAACTCGCTGCTGAAATTCACGAAGAGATGCTGCGTCTTCAGGATCTTCGTAACCGTTTGGATTCGAGCTATGTTCTTCAAGGAAAAGACGTCACGGCGAATCCGATTCCGCGCGCGCTATCAGGTTCCGCGGTCGGAGTTCCTGGATCCAACGATGCGACTCCAGGCGCGACTGCAGTCGCCGGTGCTTTGAATCAAGTCGAACTCGAAGCGAAAGTTCATGAAGCGACGCAGTACCTCGCTAAAGAAGTCGCCGAACTCACCGAGAAACTTTCGCGTGCCGAGGATGGACTCAAAAACGCCGCTCCAGCGGATGCCGCGTCTCAGAACGCCGATCAGACGAAGACGGCGAACGAACTTCGTGAGTTGCGCGACAAGCTGGAAGACTACCAAGCGTTCGAAGACGAGATCGCTCTTGTTAAACAATACAAAGCCGAGATCGAACGTCTCAAGGCTCAGCTGGATTCCGCTCCTGGAACCAAGGACATCGGTATTAGCGAAGACGACATCGCGAGTCTTTTTGCGGAAATGGGATCGGGTTCTGTCTCCGATGCTTCGGCCGACGATAATCCCATCGCGCAAGAGACCACGCCGAGCTCAGACGGTGCTTCTGAAAAAACCGTATTCAAGGCGTCCCCCTCTCCGAAGGAAGATCCCTTTGCAGTGCTCTTGGCTTCCGAAGCTCCTGTCAAAGAAGAAGATCTCGTTTTCGCCGCCGATGCCACCGCCGCTCGAGCAGACGCTCCTCCTCGCAAGGGCTACGTGAACGAAGCGCGCAGTGAAGAACCTTCGTTGCCGCCCATCAGCGAAGACAATGCCGAAGCCCTTGCCGAACTCGGCGAAGATGATCAGCTCATGGCCGAATTCGAAAAAGTTCTGAACACCAAAGACCAGGAGAAATGATGAAACTCGTTTTTCGATCCCTACTCGCGAGCCTCGCGCTTTCGATTTCTTGTCTCGCCCACGCCTCGGCTGAGATCCGTAGCATTCAGAACAATACCGATTGGAACCTCGCGGGATATCTGTCGCTCGCACAGAACGATCCTCCGAAGCTCCTCGGCCTTCTCGAAGAACAATTCCGTCCCGAGGTCCGTAAGAAAGCGCGAACGCATCCCGACATGGCTTTTGCGTGGCAAGATCGCGTGGCTCTGGTTAGCGCCCTGACCGAGCTTTTCAATCCTGAGGGAAAGATTCACGTCTCCACGGACAATCTTAAGAAGTACCGCGCGCAAGCCCAAGGACTCATCGCCCGCGTGGCGCTTGAAGATCCGGCACTCTTAGTGAGAGACGGCGCCGTCGAGGCGATCCGTCGCGTGAACCGCATGAGACCGCACGATGCCAAGTCCTGGAGAAAGACTCTCGAGACGGCATTCATGGATCGTCAGAACGTGATGGAGGGCGAGGGCCTTTTCATACGCGAAACGATCCTCACGGCCATGCGTGAGGCTTCGCTTCCGCTCAATACTTCGATGAAAAAAGCTGCCGAACTTGATCAGAATCCGAAAGTTCGCGGCCTCACCAAACTGTGGAGCACGCGAGCTTTCGACTCCTTATAAGGTTCAAGCTGCTTTTTTATTCCAGACTTCGCGAGCCCAGTGAGTTTCGGTCTTTTCGATCCAGTCGGTCTGCCAGAGTTTTTCGCAGACGAATTTTTCGAGTCCTTCAGGAGACGAAGCTTCGACCCACATTACGAAATCCCATTCGCCCATCGTGCTCCAGGCAGTTTTGACTTCGGGCCATTCTTTGAGCCAGTCCCAGGTTTTGGATTGAGCCCATTTAGTAGGCCATTTCTTGTTCCACTTTACGAAGACTTGCGCTTGCCAAGGTTGCGACATTTCGATGATTCTCCCTTTTGAGAGATAGATATCGGAGCTCTCGAAGGCAGACTTGAGAAATTAGGATTTAGAACACTTCGACTACTTAGTTCCCGTAACGGCGATATTATCGAGTTCGCAGGGCGTCGTGCCCGAGGACTCTAAGAAGGCTTTGAAGTAGACCGTGCCCCGTCCAATTTGTGAACCAAAAGTCGATGCATGGGTTTGAATTGATGACGCAGGGTTCGTTTGCGCAAAGGTGCCGTCGGCCGAAGCCCAGGCGGAACCATTCCAATACTTCCAGTTGGTCTTATCGAGCGAGAGGTTGTATCCCACGCCGCCGGAGCAGCCATTTGTTGAGCCCAGAGTTTGAGCGAAGCTCGCGAGATCGTAGAATACCACGCCATTGTTGCCGTAAATCGTGGCTTCTGCGGGGTAGTGCATAGGACCAATGCTTATAGACTTAAGTTCCGGGCCATAGCTTGCAGCAGTGCCATCGGATTCAAAGATGCTTCGGTACTGGAAGTATTGCCGATTGGAGGAAAAAAATGGACTGGCAAAGTCGAGAAAGGTCAGGCGTGGCGGTGACGTTTTCACGTCGCCGCTTCCGTCGAGTGCGACGGTGTTGTTATTGAGCTCACTAAAGTAAGTTGCACTTGTTCCGTCGCTGCCTTTCCAAGTTTCAGTGGTGCAAGGATTTGTGGTACATGTTCGAACCTGGAATTTTAGGCGCGAGGCCCCACGCTGGTAAAGTTGTTTGATTTCGTTGGCGTGCAGTGCCCTGGACCAAATAGCAACTTCATCGATGCTTCCAAAGGCCTGACCACCACCACGCCAGTTTCCGATGTCTATAATGTTGTCTGTCGACCGCCAACCAATGGTTCCGACACTGACGCCATCGATGTAAAAAATTGTGGAACCACCGACGGCTACAGCCGCAAGGTGGTGCCAGCCAGCAGTAAGACCGCTTAGAGAGTAGCCAGAGTCTTTAAATCCGGTACCCCCCACATTGTCGTAGCTACCTAATTTCAGGGAGGTCGGGTTTACTAAAATCTGGTGATCATTGTTACCCCTGGTTAAGGTGCAGAATCCCGGACAGGTACCGAGTGGATAGGTGAACCAGCTTGAGACCGTCCAAATTCCAGTTCCTAAACTGATGGAAGGGACTGAGATGTAACCGTTGCCGCTAGTTGTTGCAGCCTTTGAAAATCTTCCGGGGCCACCGAAAGTAATTGTGGTGCTCGTCGGTGTGCCACTATGTCCCTGACCGGAGTCATCACGAATACTTGAAGAGCCACTTGTTCCCGCCGCTTCATCGAGATGCCAAAGGGCCACTAAATTCGTCGTCGATATCGTAGAGTCGCTGATTGATCCCGTAGACCCGACTAACGATGAGTAAAGAGACGAACTTTCTGTTTGAATCGCGCCGCTCGCGTAGTCCGGCAACTCTTTAAAAAATGGCAAGGTCGGTAACCACGAGAGAGTTGTCCACGGAGAGCTGCTTCCAGCGTCCATGACTCGAGATTCAAAAACGCCGCTGTATTTTGTCGATTGGCGCCGATAAATGGCTTGTAGCTCCTGGACACTCAAGGGGACATTCCAGATAGCAACGTCATCCAGGCGTCCCTTAGGGGCACTCCCTGATTCTGGGCTCTCGCCCAAATACAATGAACCCGCATTCGCTATAAATGGCGAGGCGTTCGTACCTTGAGTCTCGGCTCCGTTCACAACGAAGCTATAATTATTTCCATTTACAGAAACTGCTACAAAATTCCAAGCATTGGAATTTAGAGCCATACCGGCAGAGACGTCCTGCCAACCAGAATTATTATGAGTGAAATACACGTTGGGCCCGCCACCCAATAAACCCAGAAAATAGTTTTCGACCCCTCCGCCCGTGCCTTTTGCTACTAACGCAGGATAAGAACCATCCACCCCTGTATAATAAATCCAGAGAGTGATTGTCATTGATTTGGCCATTGTAAGAGAAGGGTCGTGGGGAACTGTTAAATAGCTACCGAGTCCAGGAAAAACCCCCGCCATTGAACCGATCTTTGCTGATGAACTGAATCCTGCACTGCCTACCGAACTGCCGTGATTAATTCCCTTTGAATCGTTCCAGTTACCATTCATCTTCCAGTACCCAACAACATTC
This sequence comes from Bdellovibrionota bacterium, assembly GCA_039920645.1. Classification (GTDB taxonomy): domain Bacteria; phylum Bdellovibrionota; class UBA2428; order UBA2428; family UBA2428; genus CAMCVE01. The sequence goes on from JBDSDI010000245.1 coordinate 5,383, forward strand.
GACCACTGCGGCGTCCAACTCGAATTCAGTTCGTAGATCTCAGGCGCTGCCTGATTCGCACAGTTCGTAACAGACCCATCGCAGCTTCCGTCCGAGCCGAGCTTGAGCCCCTGCGAACCATCGGAAAGAGTTCCGTATGTAAGACCCTTCAGAACGGCGCCAGAGCTGCTGCCTAATTCTGCTGCGGAATTTTCAATACGATCGAGGCCAATGAGTTCCGCGATACCTCCGGTGAACTGGATAAGGCTCGGCGTGAAGGAGTAAGCCGCTTCAGACAGCGCATCGAACGGCCACGAACTTGAGACGGGATCGTCACTGAGCTGCGCGACCGTAAGTGCGAAGCTGCGGGTGGCGCTCAGCGCTCCGTCGGTGACAGTGAAGGTCAGATTGCTCGCGCCGTATGCGTTTGCGGCAGGTGTGATGGTGGCCGTGCAAACGGGGGCTGTGCCTGACCATACAACGTTGGCGTTTGGCACAAGCGTGGTGTTCGTTGAACTCATGGTCATATTTGCTTCGCAATCGAGCGAGTTATCGACGTCACTGATTGTGAAAGTCACGGCCTTGGACACATCCTCGTTAGTCGATTGCGCGCCAATGGCATTCATGACGGGAGCGTCGTTGACGGGCGAGAGCTGGGCACTGACGGTGATATCCGAGAGTGAGTCCGAAGTTCCGTCGAAAGACCTCAGCGTGAATGCGTTGAGAATTCCGTTGGTATCCGCCACCGGTGACCAGCTGAGCGAATCGCCAGGTGAAACGAGTGTCGTGCCTATCACGACAGGTGAGCCATTCTTGAGAAGTGGACCCGCGATGACCGAGCTGATGCGGAAGGAGATCGTATCGCCATCGATATCGGCCGCATCTGAGGCGGCGAGAAGGCTCGCATAAGAAATCACAAAAGCCGTGTCTTCGGTGCCGAGTGAGAGCGTCGAGACGTTCGTCAGCGTGGGACGCGTGTTACTGATGCTGATCGTGACGGTCGCGATGCTGGATTCGAAACTTCCGTTTGTCGTCTTAAAGGTGAAAGTGTCGTTCCCCGTGATTGAGCTATTGGGAGTGTAGAGGAAAGCTCCCGTGTCTGCGTCGAGAGTGACGTTACCGCGACGAGGCCCCGTCACGAGGATATATTTGAGTGCAAGTGCTTGCGGATCGGTACTCGTGAGAGTGCCACCGGCGGACACATTTTTCGTCGTAAAGAAGTGGGCATCGGACACGCTCGGAGAATTAAATCCGGGATGGTAAGCCGAATCGATCGCGGATCCGATAGCGGAGCCCAGTGGGTTGCATCCCGCTGTAGCGAGTACCGTGAGCATCGCGATTGTGGATCCGACTTTCAGATTCATTCGTGAGGGCCACCCCATCTCAGCCCAATTTCGAGACCGACGTCTTTTCGCTGCTGTTTGTTGATGGAGGTGTTCTGAAATGTTTGTCCGTAGAAGAGAGACCCCGACCAACGTACCGCTTCAGTTTCCGTGGACTCGACTAAGAATATTTTAGCACGATAACCATAACCGTCGCTGACTTTATGAGTCTCCGTCGAGCTGGAAAAGAGCATCGAGCCCGAAAGTTGGGTTCCAATGAGGAAAGGATAAAGAGTGATCACGTTGAATGTTAAGGACGTATGAATTTCGGGCACCATAATCTTATCAACATTGATGATGTTCGTGGAGCTGGCGCGAATGAAGACTTCCTCGGAGGCGCCCCCACTGAGTTCGAGATCGAGCCAGTTGAAGGGGGCATGCTGCACGCCCGCCAGAATTTGGGTGTAGTACTGCGAAGCGCCTTCGACCGCCGTAGTGTTCGTGGTCTTGAAGCCGAGTTTGCTGAGATCAATTCCTATGAAACTGCGTGTGCTGTCGGACCAGGTCTGCGACCAGGCGAAGCTCGCACCCATATTGATGTTGGAGAGCAGTACCGATGTTCCCCCGTTGATGCGATCAGTGCCGTCGATACGCGTGAAAAAGAAATGGGGACTGAGATCGAAGGCGCTGAAGCGCTGGGCGGTCTGGATCGTATCGATCGGATCAAAAACGCCAGAGGCAGGATCACGCGCAGCCGTTTTGACTGGAGTGGGTGGGCGAGGCGCAGGCAGGGGGCGAAGAATAAACTTCTGTTGAGGGACTTCCGCGGGGATCTCTTCGGGAATTTCTTCGACCGAGGCCGGGGCACGGGTCATTTCAATGGGAGACACGATGGGAGCTACGACGCGACGTTTGGGTGCGATGATTTTGAAATCGTCGGTTACCAGCGGACTCCCGAATTTTTGGTCCTTGGGATAAGTAATCGCGAAACCCGGATCGGCGCGGAGATTTTGCGGGAGCCCTGCGACAAGCGCGAGTCCCAAAGCGCAAGACAAAGAAAAACCCCGCATTCCCATAAGATCTTTTCGGATCTTTGTGAAGCGGGGTTGAAGCGTTGTTACCGTTTCCGGCCAATTCAGAGCTTACTTAACGGAAGTTTAACAATTCGGATCCGGATCTAGCGGGGATCGAAGATGAACTCTTCGCCGATGGTGCGGCGCGAGACCCTGCCGTCGCTGGTAGGAGTGTACTTCGAGAACCGACCGCCACCGCTGGTGAACCAAACATGGTCGTATTCTCCGGAGTTGGTGTCGACGGGAGAGACCTTGTCATTTGCGGAAACGACCGAGCAACCGCTGACCTTAGCGAGGGTTTCGGAGTAATTGTCGGAGATGGAGCAAGCGTGCAGGAAGATCTGACACGAACCACAGAACTTGACTTCACCATTCTTGATCAGACGGGCAAGGTCGCCCTTGATGGTGGCACCGGCGCCGTCGAGATTGAAGCCTTTGTTGGCGTCGCGAGCGATACTGCCGGTCGCGATGGTTTCACGTTTGCCTTCGTGCGATCCCCAGCCGTGTCCTGCGACGAGAAGGTTGGGAACGCAGCCCTTGGCTGAGGTGTATTTCTTCAAGGCATTGAGAAGATCGTAACCGGTTTGGCCGGTGGAGCTGTAGCTCGAGCTCTTCATTAGTTCGGCGTTGTTGCGGAAGACGCCTTCGCGCCCGAGAGCGAAACCGACACCTTCGAACTTAGGAAGACTGAACATACTATTGAGGCCGGCATCGTGGAGTTGCGCAGGACTTCTGCGAACCGTCTCGCGTGCAGCGCTTGATCGAGAAGCAGGCGATGCGTGGCCGCTAGCGTGTGCGGCGAGAGAAAGACTCATCCCGACGATGCTGAGACCAAGAATAGTGGAATAAAGACGGCTAACCCCAAATTGTGTTTTCACGTAACCCCCCCGGATTCGTAAGCTTGTACCAGAAGAGGAGCAGACTTCGTGCCATGCCCTATAGCCAAGGATTGCACTGGGTTAACGAATGAAGATCGTAATAAGAATGTGGCAAGTGACCATATCTTCGACAGGAAAAAACTTTGATTTCCGAGCTCTTAACACAAGCTTAACGTTTCGTTAGACTGCCTCGTGTGCGACGTTACCTCGGTCTCCTTATTTCTTGCCCACGTCTTTGGGTTGCGGAACTTTTCCGGCTTCTCATGACGATCTTGCCGTTCGCCGTTTTCGTGCTTTGCGTTCTCGATTGGGGGCTTGCGGGACTCTCGCGGACTTTGCTCATCACGATCTCCGTGATTGCGATCATGGCCGCCACCATCGTTCGTCGACTTTCGACGGGTCTCTGGGTTTCACTCTACGCGTGGGCGATGCGCGTCCCTTCGTCATCGCCCCACTCCTGGAAATTTCCGCTCGCCATTCTGTGGACAGAACTGACGCCGTCGCAGTACCTACGTCGCTGGCGCGCGATGATGGGATGGAGCAGTCCGGTTCAAGAACACGACGATTCCCTCGCGCTGCGCGCGGCTCATGATTTCGGCTCCGGACCGGAGGCTCCTCTTTTGCTTGTGGCCCGTATCGCAGGCGAAAACGATTTCACGCGACTCTTGCGCCGCTATAACGATGCGCTCCTGCGCGTCTTCGGCACCGCCAATGTGGGACCGACCTTCTTAAAACGCAATCGCATGCTGTATCTCGCGATTCCCTTCGTGATGGGACTTGCTTTCTTGTTCGTGGCGGCGACCGGACCGGCGACCTCATCGTCGATGCTTTTGGTCGTCGCAATCTCCCTGATCGCCATCTCAATTTTACTCTTCGTCCTCCAGCTGTCGGCCTATGAACTCAGTCGTTTCCACATGGTAGAGATCCTGATGGACGCGTCGCTCTCTCCGAAGATCGCGCGTGAGCGTCTCGAGATGCTGGGGTTTGCGGCTTTTAAGGAATAGAGTGCGAGAGTGATGAGCCCCGCCGATATCGCCGATCAGCTCGGAAAGACGAATCTCTGTGTTTGCCCAGATTTCTTAAATCACCGCACGCTCCGCGAAATTCAGCTCGACTTCGAATCGCTCAAGAAGACGGGCATCTTTAAACCGGCGGGAACAGGTCAGGGAATCGATCACAAAGTTCGAGATCATATTCGACGCGACACCGTGCACTGGATCGAGCCCGACGCCCGTCATCCCGTTCAATCCTTGTTGTGGACGAAACTCGAGGATCTCAAGACGGCCTTCAATCGCTCGCTCTACCTCGGTATTTCCAGCATCGAAGGACACTACGCTTCGTTCCCCAAGGGCGGTTTCTATAAGCGCCATCTCGACTGCTTTCAGCGGAACGACGATCGCGTGGTTTCCGTAATTATCTATCTCAACCGGGATTGGAAAAGTTCGGACGGCGGGCGTCTGCGCGTTTACGATCAGGAGTCGTACACGGACGTCGATCCTGTGGGTGGAACGTTGGTCTGTTTCATGAGCCGCGAAACCGAACACGAAGTGATGCCGAGCTCAGTAGACCGCTTGAGCTTCGCGGGGTGGTTTAAAGTTAAGGGTGCCGGGTCGTAGCGCAAGTATAATTATGTTCATCCCCGCTATTACTTTTTTAGAGATGCTGACAAAATCATATCATGTCGAAGATTCCCGCAGCGCTTGTGTTTGCAACCGTCGTCTCCACCGCTTCTGCCGCCCGCATTGTCCCTAAAGTCATCTACGGTGACGATGATCGCAAGGAAATCTACCAAGTCGAGGACGAAGCCTTACGTAACGTCACCCACTCGACCGCGATGCTCATCGAAAGCTTTCGCCTCCACGATATCAACGCTTCGGAATACCAGATCCAAGGTCCAAGCTTCGGCGAAGAATACGGCCTCTGCGCCGAGGAGCCTTTCCGTGAACAGACGGCCGCCGGCTACTGTTCCGCATTCCTCGTCGCTCCCGACAAGATCGCGACGGCTGGTCATTGCATCACCACTCAAAACGAGTGTGACAGCACGAGCTTCGTCTTCGGTTATGGTCTCCATAGCGCGGACGAAGACGTGAACCATGTCGCGAAGTCGCAGGTCTTCGGCTGCAAGCGCATCATCGAGCGTATCGAAGTCGACAGCGGCGCCGATTACGGACTGATTCAACTCGACCGTCCTGCTGAGGGCCTTGTTCCACTTCAACTCGCGAGTGAAGCGGTCGCGACCAACGATCTTCTTCATGTCGTAGGACATCCCTCAGGACTCCCGACTAAAGTAGGCGAAGGCCATGTTCGCTCCGCCGCTCCGAAGGATTATATCCTCACCAACCTCGATACCTACGCAGGTAACTCCGGTTCGGCCGTACTGCGCGGATCCGACCATGCGGTGGTGGGAATCCTCGTACGTGGCGAAGAAGACTTTTCTTATCAGGGAGGTTGCCGCAGTTCGTTCCACTGCACCAACGACAGTTGTCGCGGCGAGGACGTTACGCGCATCCACTTCATCGCCGAAGCGCTCAAAAAAACGAAATAAACGTCTTCTATTTTACGTCCACGAGTTCAACTTCGAAAACCAAACCGGCCTTCGGAGGAATAAGACTCCCGGCCCCTCGCGGTCCGTAGGCGAACTTCGAAGGGATTGTCAGCTTGCGTTTGCCGCCGACTTTCATGCCGACGAGTCCTTTTTCCCAACCCGCAATCACCATGCCTGCGCCGAGGGTGAACACGAAGGGTTTGCTGCGATCGCTCGAAGAGTCGAAGATTTCGCCATTGCCGAGCATGCCGACGTAGAGAACCGAAACCCGTTTTCCGAGTAGGGCCTCTTTGCCGGTACCTCCTTTGATTTCCTCCGTCTTGAGTTCGGGAAAATCGACAACGACTCCCTCGGCCTCGCTTGTTTGCGAAGTCGAAGTGCTGGGTTTCGGAGTGCAGCTCAGGACAAAGAGGGAGAGGCCGAGAAGCGCGGTGAGTTTCGAAAAACGCATCGTCATCAACTCCGATTCGAGATCTTAGCGAACAAAGCTGAAGGTCGGAGCGGAGGTGCTGCAGTAACCGCCACTTCCGTCGAGGAAGTTACGGGGATCCACGGTCAGGGTGCCCGAGGTCAAGCTGTCGACGCTGAACGCCGCCGATAGTTTGAGGCCCGAAGTCGTATCGGTTGTACTGAGCGGAGGAAGGAGCGAACGGTTGCCGCTGTCGCCGTCGGAAACGGTCGTGATGAAGAGCGTGACATTCTGAGCGTTTGCGGAATCTCCGGAGCAGGTGACCGGTGTGCCATCGATAAGCTGCGAGGCTTGACCGTCTTGGCAGATGACATCCGAGAATTGGGCGCCAGCGGTGCATCCGCCCGAAGTCGTGGCAGAAGCCGTTTTGATAATCTTCGACAGCTCGATCATAACGCAGGAATAGTCTCCGTTAGGAATGGTCCCGACACCGAAGGTCGGTCCCAGAAGCATGTCTTTTTCGACACCCGCGGTGTTCTCGAAAACGGTTACGGGTGAAGAGCAATCGGTATGGCTCGAAACCGCGAATTTATAGACTTTGAATTTCATGACCGAAGCGTTGAGATTGCCACCGCTAAGAATCGCCATTGTATTCGTGGTCGCAGCGGATCCACCCTTAAGCGAAACCGAAGATTTGGTAGAATCGCTTCCGCAAGCGCCCAAGAAAACGACCGTCGAAAGCATGAGTGAATGTTTAAAAGTGAACGTCATCCCTCTAGCTTAGCGATGCCTGCAGAGAACGCAAATAAAGACGCTTTCATATCCGGGGGCAAAATCGGAAAAAAGCGCCAAGGTTTCGACGGCGTATTTAGTGAAGCTTCTCTATTAGGATCAGGATGTTATGAAAAAGATTCACTTATTTTTATTTCTTTTAGCCTCCGCCTGTTCGACCTCGCACAGTCCTGTACGGACGATTTCTTCGACCGAAGCAGAGATGGAATATGTCACTCTCTGCAGTGCAAAGGGAGATTGCAAAAAATTTTCACGGCTCGTGATGGGAACCGATCACCTCGCACAAGGAGACTGGACCGGGCAGGGCCAGGCTCAACCCACCGAAGAGGAAATTTTCAAGGTTCTCGATGAAGCGGCACGGCTGGGAATCAACTTCTTCGACACCTCTCCGATCTACGTTGGTGGTGTCGAGAACACGCTGGGTAAATGGATCAAATCCCGTAAGCAGAGCAACCCCGGACTCAATCTTTACGCCCTCTCGAAGGGCGGCTTCCCTTTCGATCTGTTCTATTCCAAGAAACTCGAAGCTGGGACGCATTCGCAACGTCTCAAGGAGGAGTTGCATCGGGAAGGTGTCCTCGATGCCCATCAGGCCCCCGCAGCCGACGGATCGGTGCCGCTCAACAATGTTCCTCCCGGAACTTATGCGAGCCGTCTTTACGGAAGCCAGGCACAGATCGAAAAGCGAATCGCGGAGGAGATGGCTCACTCGTCGAAGAACCTCAACGGCGAGATCACGGTTTATCTCATGCACCGAGATGACGGCGACTACGTCAAATTCAATGAGGTGCTTCGCAGAAAAACTCCAGTTCGCACGATCATGCAGGCTTTGAGTGCGCCGCAGATCGCCGACAACTACGCGTTCCTCGGTTGGTCTAATTGGGAAACTTCGCGCGTGAATGAATCTTTGAGACTTGCCCAGCATAATCAGGATTTGCAGAAGCCCGAGATCAATAGCCCTTACTTCTCTCTCTTTGAAATGAGTCCACGAACGATTCATGCCGGCGGAGTGCAGGTCACGCATGAAGAGATGATGAACCCCGAGTTCCAGAAGGGAATTCACTTCATGTCGTATTCTCCTCTCGGAGGCTTCAGTATCCTGGATAAACCCGAGCCTCGTTGGGAAAACGCGAAGCGCGACGCCAAACTCAAACACGACCAAGGTGACGCGTACTGGATGAACGTGTTCCCCGCGATCTTCACGGCCGACAATCAGAGTCGCTGGGAGCGTGTGATGAAATTCACTGAATCCTTCAATCGCGAACATCAGACCGACTACAGCGTCGATCAGATGATTAACGCTTTTGCACTTGCCCACAACCGCGCTGATTTCCTAGCTGTGGGCCCGATCACGGTCGAGGAGCTCAGAAGAACCGTTGGATCGCTCAAGCTCGCGAAGATGCTCAGCCCCGCCGACCTCGACTATCTTCATAGCGGGATGACAAAACCGAGTTTTTGACACGATCTTAATTTTCGTGGTGAGGCTCGTTCAGATATATTTAAAGCGTGGTGGATCAATGTTAGCGAGGCACGTTCTTGTTTTTTTCACTTTTCTTAGCCTACTAGTGTCAGCTCGAGCCCGTGCTTCGGATGCCTTGGCCTGCAAGGATGTAAGTCCTCCCTCGTTGCCTCAGCGGGTCGATGCTTCTTG
>JBDSDI010000246.1:0-8399 GCA_039920645.1 Bdellovibrionota bacterium
GATTCTCTGAATGCCGCTCTTGCACGCCTGCCTTCCAAGAGCGAAAGGCCCCTCAAAGTTTTCCCGCTCTACAGTCAGCTTGCCGACATCGATATCCAGTGCGCCCTCGAATCGCGGGCGGGTGAGCGCAAGATTCTGCTTGCTACGAACATCGCCGAAAGCTCGCTGACGCTCGACGGACTCACGTCGGTCGTGGATACCGGCCTTCAGAGACGATCTAATATCTCCACCTCGCACCTCGTACCCTTCCTCGAGCTCACGCGCATCAGCCGCGCTTCAAGCGAGCAACGGGCCGGCCGCGCGGGTCGTCAGGCTCCCGGCCGCGCACTGCGCTTGTGGACGGAAAGCGAACACCGTTTTATGGACGAATTCGAAACGCCTGAAGTGCAGCGTACGGATCCCTCGCAAGAAATACTTTCGCTCCTCGATATCGGTTTCAAACGTTCCCAGGAACTTCCGTGGCTCGATTCGCCGCGCGTGCAAACGCTCGCGATCGTCACGCATAAACTGCGCGCACTTCAGCTCATCGAAAACATTCCCGACACTTCGGACGAGCGCCTCACGGCCTTAGCCCAGGCGTGTCTCGAAACTTCGATCGAACTGCGCTGGGCACTTTTCTTGGAGCATCTGCTTCGCGACGCGGGTTACGTCGACGAGCGCTCCCTCCTGCGCGCCTGCAGCTCCGAACTCGGACCGCGTGACAAAGACGGCGATCTTGAAAGTCTTGTCGACGTCAAAGCCTCCCTACTCCGCCACGGCGCGACCTACCGAGCGGTGCAATCCGCGCTCGGATCGAAATTCCGCTCCAGCCCCCCGATCTCCGACAACATCGTATTGAAAGCGCTCACGCAGGCATTTCTCGACCGCATCGCACGCCTTCGGAACGGCGGCGAATCCGACAAGGCGCTCATGTGGGGCAGCCGCGGCATCAAACTTCCGCAACGCGCACGCGATGAAATTCACCGCGAAGATTTCCTGCTCGCCTTCGATCTCGACGACTCCCAACATTCCAATGAGGACTCGCGCCTGCGGGTCTACCGCTGGGTTCCGCGCAAACTGATCGATTCGCTTTTCGCAGCCCGCATCCGTGAGAAAACCTGGGCCGAAAAAGATTCCAAGACGGGCGCGCTTCGTTTTTTCCGCGCAAAGTTCCTCGACGACTTCGCGATTCAGGATGCGATTCCGGCCGCGCCGGACGCCGCCGTTTTGAAAGAACACCGCATCCAAGAGATTCTTTCGTCATGGAAAGAACTCGAGGAGTCCGAGTCCGCACTTGGCCAACTGCTGCGCCGACTGAAGCTCTGGGGCCGCAGTCCGACGAGCGACGACGTCGCGCGCGTTCTGAGCTCGCTCGATACCCTTCCCGCGACCGCCGCACAGGTCGCTGACTCCGGAGCGCTTTGCCAGGCGCTCGAAGGGCTATTCCCCTACAAAGATTTTTCGGACTTCGAATCGCGTTTCCCGAAAAGTTTCCCTTGTCCCCGGGACCGTAACCGCGCACTCGATTACCGTGTCGACGGCCGCGTTTTCCTCCGGACCCGCCTTCCCGACCTCTTCGGCCTCAGAGAGCACCCCAGTCTCGACCGCGGCCGTCTGAAGATCCATGTCGAGATCCTCTCGCCCGCTCAACGCCCCTGGCAGATCACCCAGGACATTCCCAACTTCTGGAAGAGTAGTTACCTCGAGATCCGCAAGGAAATGAAAGCCCGTTATCCTCGCCAGCCATGGCCGGACGACCCTTCAACCACATTCGAATAAACGCCTTGCGGTATCTAACGCGTTGCATTACAAGGGCATACGCTTTCAAAGCATTTATGAAAACACTTTCGACCGCCCTCCTTGTCGCCGGATTCCTCGCGAATGCCACCGCATCGATAGCACTCACGCGTCCGCCGCAATTCGTAATGCTCGCTTTCGACAACTGCGGAGAGAATCAAAGCTGGCAGCAGGTCTCCGATTTTCTCGACGAGATCAACGGCCTCGAAGCGGGCCGCCTCAAGTTCACCTTTTTTCTGAGCGCGACCGGGCTCCTCACGAACGCCGCCAAGACTCGTTACGAAAATCCTTCGAAGCTCGCACGCGAAGACGCATCGACCGAACGCGATCCCGAACGTTCAATCTTCCCGGAGCGCGCGCGCGCGATACAGCAGGGTCGCAGCTTCGCGGATTTCGGTCGCGCCAACATCGACTTCGGCGGAAGCCAGGCGGACGTGCTCACGCGTATCGCCCACATCAATGCACTTCACGCAAAGGGCAACGAGATCGCCTCGCACGCTGTAGGACACTTCGACGGTCGCAAATGGACACGCGAGATGTGGGCCCATGAGATGCACGCCTACAACGACATCGTCGATCATTCCGCAGAGTTGAACGGCTTCACGGGTGCCACGGCCGACAAAGCGAGACTGCAGTTCAGGTCGGCGGACATCGCAGGCTTCCGCGCGCCGTACCTCGAGGGACCTGCCTCTCTCATCGAAACCATCGCAAAACTTGGGTATCGCTACGATACGTCCAATACCGATCAAGGTTCCGATCCGCGCACGTGGCCACGTCGCTACAAAATCGCGAGCGGCGTGGGCCCCTGGAACTTCGGTCTCGGTTTCATCTTCGCGCCTGGCATCGTGACAAGCGACGGGCGCCCCCTGAAAATCCCCGCGATGGACTACAACTTCTGTTTCCGCCAGGACAAAGGATGTCCTGAAAAATATCCCGACACGCTCCGCACCGTGGATCGCGATGCGCACAACATGCTCGTCGCTTATCTCAACTATTTCGTGACGAACTACAACGGCAACCGTGCGCCGATCAATATCGGCCACCACTTTCAGCAGTATCGCGGCGGTCGCTACAATCAGAGTCTCATGACATTCGCGCGCGTCGTCTGTGGACTGCCCGAAGTGCGCTGCACGGTCTATTCGGAACTCGCGAAATTCATGGACTCGCTGGCGACGAGCGACCGCGACGATATGCAGGCCGCGCGCTTCGATAAAGCCGCTTATCGCCCGAGTCTCGAAGAACTTTTAAAAAAAACGGGTCATTGAGATGTCGAACGACGAGCATTTCAAAATCGTCTTCGAAGACACGCACATTCTCGTCGTGGACAAGATGCCGGGGCTGCTCAGCCAAGGCGGCGACGCTCCCGGACCGAATCTCGTCGATCTCTTGCGCGAATACTTCGGTCGCAACTACGTCGGCCTCGTGCATCGACTCGACCGCAACACGTCGGGCCTTATGATCGTCGGCAAGCGCTCGAAGTCCGCCGACCGCCTCACGCAGTCGCTCCAAAAAGGTGATCTCACTCGCGAGTACTTGGCGTTCCTGCAAGGCAACGTCACGCAGGACCTCGTCTGGCGCGACTGGCTCACGAAGAACGAAGCGACCAACACCGTCCGTTGCTCTTCGCAGGAAACTCCGGGCTCGAAGCTCGCGGTCCTCGGATTAAAGCCGGTGTCGAAACACGCCAAGGGCAGCCTTTGCCGCGTGAAACTGGAGACCGGACGCGGCCACCAGATCCGTGCTCAGGCGGCACACCATGGGCATCCGCTCGCGGGCGACCCCAAGTATGCGCCGGCTGACGTCGCCAAGATCGCAAGTCGTCAGGCTCTTCACTCGGCCTTCCTGAGTTTCCCCCATCCCATGAGCCACGAGCGCATGGACTTCGAATCGACTTGGCCAAAGGATCTCGCTCATCTATGTCAATGACCGTGAAAGACGACGCCCTTCCCTACGAGCTGCTCGACAGCGGCCTTGGACGCAAACTCGAGGCCATCGGCTCCTTCCGCATCGACCGCCAAGCGTCGCTCGCGCTCTGGACTCCGAAACTTAGCAAAGCGCAGTGGCACGACGTCCACGCCGTCCACGTTCGCAGCGACAAAGGCGGCGGACACTGGGACACCAAGAAAAAATTCCCCGAAACCTGGGTCACCGACGTCGGTCCTTTCCTGTTACACACCAAACTCACGAGCTTCGGTCACACCGGATTCTTCGTAGAGCAAGCGCAAGAATGGGCGTGGTTCAGCGAAGCGATCCCCATGCTTCAGAAAAAAATCGGACGTACGCCGAAGATCCTCAACCTCTTCGGTTACACGGGCTGCAGCTCGCTGGCACTCGCACTCGCGGGTGCCGAGGTCACGCATGTCGATGCCGCCAAGGGCATCGTCGACTGGGGCAAAGACAATCAAAAGTTGAATCCGAAAATTCCCCAAGACGGTATCCGCTGGATCGTCGACGACTGTCAGGCTTTTGTGGAACGCGAGGCTCGTCGGGGCAACCTCTACGATGGTGTCGTCCTCGATCCACCCTCCTATGGACGTGGCCCGAAAGGCCAGATCTTCAAGATCGAAGAAAACATCATGCCGCTCCTGCAAGCGATCGCGCCCGTCGTCGCTCCCAACGCGAGCCTGATTCATTTCTCCTGTCACACGCCCGGATTCACCGGTCGCGTTCTTGAAAATCTTTTGCGCGATTGCTTCCCCAAGCGCGAAGGATCGATCTTCGATTCTCTCGAGATGATCATCCCCTGCCGCACCCATCCCGCGCGCTCGCTTCCGAGCGGCGTCTGCCTGCGCAGCATACCTCGCTCCTAAATCGGGCGCGCGAGTCCTTTCAGGAAATATTCATCCCAATACGGAGGCGCGGGGGCTTCGACTCTCACGCTCTCGCCCGTTAAAGGATGTGGAAATACGAGTGAGCGCGCATGCAGCGCCATCGGATAGCCGCGTTTGTCGGCGCGCCCGTAAGTACGATCGCCGAGGATCGGATGTTGTTTCTCGTGGCAGTGCAAGCGGATCTGGTGCGTGCGTCCGGTCTCGAGTTTTACCTGGAGCCAGGTGCGCTCTCCGTTCGAGGAGAGAATCTTGAAAAGAGATTTTGAAAAAGCGCCGCTCTTGCCCTTCGGCACGTTTCCCCATTTTCCTCCGGGGAGTTTCTTGATGTAGGTCACGACTTCGGTCCATGCTTCGAGCCAGCGACCGTCCACCACCGCCCAATAATTTTTTTCGATGTCGCGATCCCGGAAGATATCGGTCATCGCCTTGTTCACGTCGGGTCGGTCGAAACCGAAAACGAGCACGCCCGTCGTCTCGAGATCGAGGCGATGGTGCAGGATCAATTTTTTTCCGACTTGTTTCTCGATGAGACCCTGGACGTGCGCGCGAAGCGGATCGCTCGTCTCGTGGACGGGCAAACCCGCAGGCTTGTTCACGATCACGAGCGCCTCGTCTTGAAAAAGAACTTCTATCTTGTCGGGCAGGTTCATTCAGGCCTCACAAATAAAAACGGTCGAGGACTTTGTGAGTCCTCGACCGTTCGATGATCCAAAATTTCCTGGCGCTTATTCAGCGGCAGGAGCGGTAGTAGCGGGAGCCGTTGCAGCAGCGAAATCACGAGCGCCGAAACCGCCCTTTACGCTGCCCTTGATATAGAGGTAGCCGTTCTTCGCTCCGGGAACTGCGCCTTTGACGAAGACGATGTTCTTGTCGACTTCGAGTGCGACAACTTCGAGGTTCTGCGTGGTGACTTCTTCGTTACCCATTTGGCCGGGCATCTTCTTGTTCTTGAAGACGCGTCCAGGCGTCGAGCGGCAACCGATCGAACCACCGTGGCGGAAATGCTCGTGGGTACCGTGAGTTTGTGGCTTGGAGCGGAAGTTGTGACGCTTTAAAACGCCCTGGAAACCTTTACCGATCGAAGTGCCAGCGACGTCGATCTTGTCACCGACTTGAAGATGGGAGGCGTTGAGCTCTTGGCCGACTTCGTAGTTCGTAACGTCGCTGAGTTCGAGACGCACTTCTTTAACGAAGCGTTTCACAGGGGAGTTCGATTTTGCGAAGTGACCTGCTTCAGGCTTAAGGATGCGGGATTTTTTCTTGTCGTCGAATCCGATTTGGATCGCGGTGTATCCATCATTTTCGACGGTCTTCACTTGAAGAACTTTGCAGGGACCCACTTGAACTACGGTGCAAGGGACGATGTCGCCGTTGGCATTGTAGATCTGGGTCATACCGATTTTTTTACCGAGGATTGCGAAGGTGGCGGAGGCTGCTTTTTTTGGCATAATTTACTTTCTCTTTCATCCATCATGCTCTTTTGTTTTTGCTTCCCGCAGGAAACGACAGAGCACTGGCAATGAGCTGAATTTCCAAGAGGATTTAGTGCGGATACCCCACTACCGTCAAGCCCGAATACGCCCCCAAGGGGTGTCTTATCTTTAGACAGCTTAAGGCCCTCTCCGTCCGTGCCGAAGATGCCCCCTCAACCCTTGGCACACAACTCTTTAAATACAGCTATTTAAGACAAGACTGATCTGGCCCCGGCCTTGCTCCATAGGGTTAGGATGCTTCTCTTTTGCCGACAGCGAGCCTTCAAAGGTTTCGCACTCAGTGCAGTTCTTTCAGGCCTGACGGCTCAGGCCCAGACTGCATCTCACGTGACCAATGTCGAGCCCCAGCCAGTCGAGAGAACGATCGCCACCCAAGATTCCAACGGTCGTTCGATCGTCATTGCGCGTCCTCTGGAGCCCGAAGCGACCAACAACGATCTGGAAGCCTATTTCATGCCCGACGAACTCGTCGACCAGATGGAAAGTCGCTACTACCAACGCATTCGCGACTATTCCCTCAAACAGGGTTTCTACGAAAATGCTCGGGATACACGTCTCAAGCGCACCTATGGTGGCTCGCCCGCCGAAGAACAGGCCATGCGCCAAGAAATGGCGGAATTCATGAAACGCTACATGATTCGAAAAGGTATTCCTAAATATCTCAGCTCGAAGAAGCAAACTCGCTTCATCGGCGAGCAGTACCAAAAAGCCGAGACGCTCGTCCAAAATGCCAGCCGCATCGAAATTTCTTCCAAGAGTGGCAACAAAGACGCCTGGAAATTCGGCACGGGCATTAACCCGATGAACACGAAAGCGTGGATGAAATACAGCAATACCAACAGCAGCATCGAGCTCTACAACTACTTCGACAGGCATGACAAACTCTGTCTTTCGTTGACACATCAACAAGGAATGTACCTTCCGTCCGCGGAGTACAATTTCTTAGACAAATCCCTCGATACGGGCGTGAAATTTCGTCATTCGGGATCACACGAGTCTCAGCTGAGAACCTCCTTCCCTTTGGGCGAAAGCGGCTCCCTGAAGAACGTGCGGACTTCGATTTCCTCGACGTACCGTTTCTAATCTAGTGTTTCTGAGCGACGCGCAGGAGAATTTTCTTCTTCGCTTTGGTCTTGGAACTTACGACCTGCGCGGCAAAGACGTTCTCGCCTTTCGCGAGCTCGACGTAGACGGACCCAATCGGCATGCCAAACTCGTTCCACACGAGCGAGACGTCCTCCCAACCGCCATCCTCGTTCTTGCGCTCGATCGTGGACAGACGCCACTCTTCATCCCTGGGTTCGGCGCTGAGCGCCCATTCGAAGCGGATCTGGCGCGTGTCAGACTCCATGTCTTCGCTCCATTCGGTCAGGTGCAAGAGGTTCTTGCGGAAACTCGCGTTCGGGATCGGAATCACGCTCGACGTGATACTCGTCGGACGGCGTTCAGGCCCATCCGGGGATTCCACGTGCTGGATTTTTTTGAATCTTTCGCTGAGGGACGAATCGGTGGGATGAACCCAGACCGGCGTAAAGAGGATGGCCACGAGCGCAAGACATTGCAGAAGCACCCATGCGGCTCCAACGACTCGATGCTGATGTTTGTTCCAACCCGACAAAACGCAATTCCCTCAGAAAGGCGTTTCGGCATAATTAGCTGAAACTTTTAGATAAAATTTTGTTAAGGAAGCTAGCGGACGACGCGCCTCAGGGCGCTGACTTAATAACGCTTAAATGCCTATCCCTGATAGGTAATTTCAGTTGGAGATAGTTGAGCACTTTGATAGATCCCCATATTGTCACACAGCGTCAGCCACTGAACAAAGGATTGTAATATGAAAAAGCGCAACCTCTCCCTGGCCCTTCTCGCACTCATCGGAGCGTGCTCGAAAGCACCCGCCCCCAATGTAGGCCAGAATATTCGCGTCGAAGAAAAAGTGCTGACGGTCTCCAAGGCCGTTCGTCTGCAGCTCTCGAGCATCAAGGAAGATGTCCCGGCTCAGGGTCTTCAAGTATGGCTCAAGAAAGACTTCTGGCTCGGCCGCACGATCTGGGTCAGCCTCGGTGTCGAACGCGCTTCGGTCACGGGACTTGCGATGTCGGTCGACGGTTACCACCCCGCTAAACTCTCGCGCGCCGGATCCTTCCTCGTGCTCACGCGCGACAACTCCGGACTCTATGGCGGCA
Source organism: Bdellovibrionota bacterium (assembly GCA_039920645.1). Lineage (GTDB taxonomy): Bacteria > Bdellovibrionota > UBA2428 > UBA2428 > UBA2428 > CAMCVE01. The sequence continues at coordinate 8,287 of JBDSDI010000246.1, forward strand.
CGGTCCTCGGACCCGAAATGCCTCTCAACGCGTACCCCATCGTCAGCGAAAACGACACCGAGATCCTCGTCGAACTCTCTTCGCCTAAGACACCTTACGGCCTCACGCTTTCG
>JBDSDI010000247.1:0-13520 GCA_039920645.1 Bdellovibrionota bacterium
GGACGTTCAGGCCCGTCTGCCCAAGAAGGCGCGTGAGGTGACGTGCTTGCGTAAGGACAAAAAACGTCGTGATCATGACGAGCGTAATCGAAACGTAGACGCTGACTTGGCTGCGAATCGAGCTCGCCTTGTCCATAAGCATGAAGGTGGAAAGAATGGACCCGGGTCCGGTCAAAAGGGGAATCGCCAATGGAAAAATTCCGGCCGATTCACGATCTGCGGCCGCTTGGGTTTCTTCTTCAGTCGCCTTGGTGCGGCTTTCCTTGGCGTGCAACATATCGATTGAAACCAAGAGAACCAAAATTCCACCGGCAACTTTCACCGCCGGAAGCGTAATGCCGTAGAAGCTGAAGACGACCGAACCCACTGCCGCGCACGCAACGAGAGCAGCGCCCGCAACGAAGACCGCTTTCTTGGCGAGACTGCGTTGTTGCTTGAGCGTGTAGCCGTGAGTGACGGCAAGAAAAGGCGCGATGGCGCCGATCGGGTTGACGATCGTGATGAGCGTCGTAAAAGCAATGAATACGAATGAATCCATTTCAGTCCTGCTGCCTACAGTTTAGGGCCCGCCGCGCTCTTTCGATGCTCTTTTCTTTGACGGCGGAACTTTTCTTTTTGCCGCGCATCCAGTTTTTCTGTCGCGGCCGTATAGGCCCCGGGAGGAATAAGGTGAATGTGATCTTCGATGAAGGCGATAACTTCGCGCGGAGAAACGTTGTAAGCCTCCCGAATCGTCCAACCAACGGCTTTTTGAACGTAGTAGTGAGGGTCCCCCAAGAGTTTCTTGACCCTTCTGAGAGCTTCTCCGACCGGAAAATGATTTTTTCGCAACGCGGAATAATAGTAGAGACTCACGAGCGACTGTCGCCGAAGCCAGGGGTTCGCGTGGGTGTTCCATTTTCTGAGGGATACGTCGATCCGTTCTCCTTGCTCTTCAAGGAGACGTGAGTAGATTGAAGACAAGCCGTCGGAGTGGGCCCAGTTATCGATCCGGGCGGCGAAGGTTAAAAGTCTCTTCGACATCAAAAGAGCCTCATCGTGATGACGAGGATCAGAATAGTAGAAGATGGGCAAGCTAAGTACTTCGAAACAGCGGGCTGTTTTCCAGATTTTTTCCCAGTAAGCAAAGCGTTGTGCGGAAGACATCTCGGCGAGGCCTTTTGAAAACGTTTTGAGCATCTTTTTGTAGAACTCACGTTGTTGCGGAACGCTATATCCGAGGTACTGCGACTCGCTTCCGTAGTCGTCTCCGAAAAGAGCAGTTTCTTTTCCGTAAAAAGCACGTCCGCCTTGACGAAGTGTATTCTCGAGACGGGCCGCGTTCGGGAGTTTCATGTCTGGATTTTAGCGGCTCTTAGGATATAACGGTATGTATGATGCGAAAGAATAATTCTCTCCGGTTCTTGGGCCTGGCGTTTTTTGCAGTCCTCGCGGGATGCGGTGCCATCGGCGAATCCGCCAGCACTTCGAGTAGCGAAGTCGCCAATGCCCTCGGTGATACCATGGGAGCCGTGGACGAGTCTCTTTCACGCGCAACCGTAAACGTGGGCCCCATGTCGGGTGGTTCATGCTACTCGGCAAGCTTTACGACCTGCGCGTCGAACGCCCGCACTCTGACCTACGATGGATGCTCCCTGGGCAATCTCGTTCTCACGGGCGAAGTGAAATACCAGTATTCCGTAGGAGCTTCGTGCCGCATCGATCACAATTCGGACTCCGTTCGCCGAATTCCCGACTTCGTAATCGCCGGCCGAGAAGGTTCGGCGGGCGTGGGATCCGTAAGTGCGGTGACGTCCGGCCAGACAATCACTCGCGTTTCAAACGGAGTCTACACCTACGCCGTCAGTGGAATCCGTCGCTATCTGGACAACTCCGTGGGAACGCGAATCGCCGACTTCACCGTCAATACGACGAGTAATATTCAAATTACCGGATCCTCTCGCTCCAGCCGCGAAATGAGTGGCGGCAGCATTCAAATCGCGAGCAATCTCGAAAACGAATCCATTGTTTTGAGTCCCGATTCCTTGAGATGGACCGCCAGCTGCAGCTGCCCTATTTCGGGATCCTGGATTGGCCAGAAGACCGACACCGAAGGAGTGACTTCGGACTTCGTTGTCGAAATCACAGGATGTGGAACCGCCAACCTCGAGCAGAGCGGTACGACAAAATCGATCTCGCTCGAGCGTTGCTTCGTCCTTTAAAAAAAAGCTAGCGCTGGTAAGCGCTACGCAGTTCTTCCAGGATCCGATCGTTCATGCGGCCCGCGCGGCTGCACATGAGATCCGTAACGTCGAGTTGGTAGTTAACCATCTCGCGTGCTGAGGGATCAAAAAATTCGACGTAGCAATCCGGGAGTCCGAGCACGTGACCGAACTCGTGTCGAATGGTCCACTGGACGTCCCATTCGGTGAGAGGCGCGTTCGCGTCCATGACGATATGGTTTCCTCCCAGCCCTTCGACGTGCGGAGTGGATCCAGCTTCGAAGGTTACGTAAGGCATTTCGCCAGGGGAGTCGGCCTCCTGAAGGTCAAAAATGAAATGGAGTCCCTTGAAAGAATATTCTTCCTCGACGTTGTTCTTGATGAACGACGTGAGGAGATCGTCGGAGCTGCGGCGGAAAGGAATGTGTGAGGACTGTGGATCTTTCTGCGACCACGAAATGTCCCGGCGTGCGTTCGAAATGTCGAAGAAGCTGCTCCAGTTCGTTCGTCCCGCGGGAAGGTCGCGGGCATAGAGACTGCGGAGGTCGTGAGCGGATCGAGCGCCTTCGAAAGCACCGCCGCACGAAGAGAGCGAGCGTCCGGTGTTGCGGCAAAGAGTGATAAGCGACGAAGCGATGAGATCGCGGTCCGCGGCGGGCAGCGCTTCGAAATTGACGAGCTTGTTGTCGATGTCTGTATCTCGGGAGAGAGAATAGAAACCGCGCACGTCACGACGTGATGCGGATTCGTAGTAGTTCAGCCAAGGAGAAACAAGCTGCCAGCGCGCGGCCGTTTGGTATGTTCTGTCAATTTTCTTCGCGAGTTCCACAAAGGCTTCGTCGGAGATGGCGGGATTTTGCGTGAAGGCGCCGTTGCCTAGCAGGATATTTTTCGCCACGGGATCAAGTTGGGCGACATTTTGTTCATAGCGCGCACGCACGAGCGAAGGGCTATATCGCGAAGGGTTTTCGATCGGAATTCCGTGGAGACCGCCTGCGCGCGTGGTCAGACGAAGCTTTGTGGCGTCGTCGCGGAACGAGTTCATGTACTCGGTCCATTTCAACGAGCGCTCGCCCATCGCGAGCGAGTCACGAACGGCCTTGAGGTCGTCTTCGCTGAACCCGTAGTCTACGGACGCATCGTCTCCTTCTTCGAGCAGGGCACTGCCTTTCAGTGATTTGAGTCGGGTACGGTATTCGTTGGAGCTGAGGTCGAGCGGCATGTGGGGGGCTTCGTGCTGCGGTTTTAATCCGCAGGCTGAAAGAAGAACGAAGAAGGTACCGGCACCGAGGATTTTGTTGCTGAACATGGCCGGAGAATGCAGGGGGGAGAGATCCCGTGCAACTTAAAAGGTCTTTTGCGAAGCCCTGACCCAGGCTTGAGCATTGGCGAGCTGGGGTCTAAATAAAAGCACATGATCAAGCTTTATACCTGGCCAACACCCAACGGATACAAAGTCGCAATTTTTCTTCGCGAGAGCCAGACGTCTTATGAGGCGATCGGGGTCAATATTTCGAAAGGAGAGCAGTTTCAGCCTGAGTTTCTGAAACTCAATCCCAACAACAAGATCCCCGCACTCTTCGACGATGCTCCCTCTTTCGGAAAAGCCTCCGTGGCATTATTCGAATCCGGTTGCATCCTTGAGTATCTCGCCGATAAAACGGGACGTTTTCTCGCCCCTCTTGGGACGCCCGAGCGCTACGAAACGCTGCAGTGGCTTTACTGGCAGATGGCCGGCTTAGGTCCGATGCTCGGTCAGAATCATCATTTTTCGTCGTATGCCCCCGAGAAAATCCCTTATGCGATCGATCGCTACCTGAACGAAACCAAGCGTCTCTATACCGTGCTCGATCATCGTCTTGAGAGCTCTCCTTATGTCAGTGGCAAGGACTACGGAATCGCCGATATGGCGACTTATCCGTGGATCGTTTCACACGACAAGCAAGGCCAGAAACTCGAAGATTATCCGCACTTAAAAAAATGGTTCGACGCGATTCAGACGCGCCCCGCGGTGCAAGCCGCTTATGCGGAAGGCTCCCGGCTCCGCGGAGAAAATGGCGCGACCGTGAGCGACTCATCTCCGCAAGAAAAACTGAAAAAAACGAACCCCGGAAAAGCTCTCTCGCTCTTTCCCGGGGCCTCTTGTTCCGATGCGCACGCGGAACGATGAAAAACTTAAAATCATTCTAGAAAACGCATCCCGCACTGCATGAAGCCAAGCTAAATATAAATTCATCTTGGACAAGGACTCCGGAAAAATTTGCCATGGGATCGAAGGCCCAATTGGCCTATAATGTTTGCATGCGTCGCGTATTTCTCGTCGAAGACGATAAAAAACTTGGAGAATATCTTGTCGAAGCCTTCAAGAACGAAGGCTTCGACCCTACTTGGGCAACTCAAGCCGCTGAATTGGAAGAAGCGCTCGCGGGGAATTCGGACTACCAGCTCATTCTTTTGGACCGCTTGATCGGAAGCTCTGACACCAAGCACGCTATCGAATCCATTAAAAAGAAATGGCCCGAGAGTCCGGTTCTTGTTATTTCGGCCATCAATACGGCGAACGAACGCACCGAGCTTATCAATCTCGGCGCGGATGATTACGTCGGTAAACCGTTCTCTCTTCAAGAACTCGTTGCGCGTTCAAAGGCACTGCTGCGTCGTCCCTCGCCCCCCGAGCTCCAGAACATCGTGCTTGGCAATACGATCATCGACGTTCTCATGCGTACGGTGAGCGTCGACGGAAAAACTGAAACGCTTCCCTCAAAAGAATTCCTCCTGCTGAAAACTTTTTGCAGCCCGCAAGGACGAGTTTTCCGTAAAGAAGATCTGCTCAACCAGGTCTGGGGAGTGAGCCCACATGCCGAGACCAACGTCGTCGAGTCGACAATCGCCCACTTACGTCGCAACCTCGAAGCTCTTGGGTCATCGCTGCGAATCAAGAATATGAGAAACGCGGGCTACTGGGTTGAGAAGTAGATATTTTCTTATCATCATGGCCGTGCTGACGCTCGTCGCAGCGTCCTCGGTTATTCTTCATGCTTGGATTCTGCGCGAAGAAAAAATCAAGCTTCTCGATGAGCAGGTTCGCGAAACGGCTTCTACGATTCTCGACTCGCAGATCGTAGGCCTTCGTACTGTTGACTACGCCACCGTTGAAAAAATCCTGACCGAAGAGCTGGGCAAGAGCCGTATCGGAAAGTTTTTCGTGATCCGCAGCCGATCGGGAGAAATCGTTTATCAAAGCTCGAGTGCGACACTCATGGGTCTCGAAAACGTGCCGCAGAATCCACAGTGGGTCACCCTCTCCGTTAAAGGCAAATACGTTCGTGCCCTGAACCTCAAGCTTCCGACGATCAGTGACCGCAGCGTTCAGGTCGGCGTTATCGTCGATGCCGTTCTGCTCGACTTCGTGGGCCTTACGCGCCGAAGTTCGGGAATTTTCCTGCTGATGTCTCTTTTCGGATTGTTGCTCGCGTGGGTGCTCACCTCGACTCTGCTCGCGCCGCTGGTCGAGCTTGAACACTACGTCTCCACGATCGCCCTTCAGGTGACGCGCATGAAGACGCTTTCCAAAATGCCTAAGAAACTCAGAGATTCGCTCGATCGCGAAGGGGTAGCATCGAAGGATGAATACTTCCGTCTTCTAAAGGGCATTGAAGTGCTCATCGAAAAAATGAATCGAAGCTATCGCAGTTCGAGGGTCTGGAGCTACCAGATGGCCCATGAGATCAAGACACCGCTGTCGATCCTCAAGCTCGAGATCGAACGGGCCGTGCTCACGAATCTTCTCGAAGAAAACGCGAGCAACAGCATGAACAAAGAACTCGATCGCACGACGGGAATCGTTTCTGCATTTCTCGAATGGGCAGAAATGGAAACGACCGATCAGCGCGCTCCTCTCCATGCTATCCCAATGAGCGAACAGGCGATCGAGGTTGTGAAATTGTTGGAGAAAAAATATCCCGATCGTCTCGAGCTTGGCGTTGAAAAAGATTTCGTCGTGCTGGCCAATCCCCAGCACCTGGAACAAACGCTCACGAACCTTGTGAGCAATGCGCTGAAGTATTCTCCGGCGGGCTCCAAGGTAAAAATCCTACTCAAATCGCGTAAGCTGGTGGTCGAAGACAAGGGCCGAGGAATCCCCGATTCCGTGATCGAGCAGATCGGCGAGCCCTTTAATCGGAGCGATCGCGGAGACGAGGTCCGCGGGCATGGCCTTGGGTTGGCGTGGGTTGCCTCGGTGGTAGGGGTGTACTCCTGGAAACTTTCTTTCGAAAAAAGCGCTGCGGGTACCCGTGCGATCATCGACTTCGGACCCGAAGGTTTTCAAGCCTCTTCCGACGGAAGTTTTCCGAACGCCGTTCTGTAGCCTTGAATGAAGCGAGAGAGCGATCCGTAACCGACCTCGAAGCAGGTATCGGTAACGGACATGTTGCGCGTCTTGAGAAGCTCGCGGGCTTTCTCGAGGCGAAGGCGAGTGAGGGCTTGTTTGGGCGAGAGCCCTAGCTCTTGCATAAAAAGACGGTTCAGGTTTCGCTCGCTAAGTCCCGAGACTTTCGCGAGTTCGGAAATTTTCAAAGACTCTTTATAACGTTCGCGCATCGCGCTCGCGACTTTTTCGATGCGAGGATCGGAGGCTTTGGAGAGAAGCTGCATCGTTTCGACGGATGAGCCGAGTTCGCCCGTCTGTTTGATCGTGCTCGCGAGCACGCTTGCGAAACACAGCACGATTTCTTTGGCGGCGCGATTCTCCGGATCGATCACGAGTTGAAAGAGAAGTTCTTTGCAAAGTTGTTGCGCCGGCAAGAGCTGAGGCAAGCTTTTAGATCCCTCGACCTTCTTCCAGAGGGAGTCGTTGAGGAGCGCGATGAGGCGTTCTCCTTCTTTCTGATTGGTGGCGAGAAATTCGTGCTCAGTGTTCGAGGGGATATAGAGCATTTTTCCGGGCCCGAAAGTCCAGACCTCGGCTCCGATTTCGATGCGAGATTCTCCCCTCAAGGGGAGAATAAGATGGTGTTCCTTATGGGAATGTCGGTCGACCTTGGACCCGGGTTTGTTGTGATGGACCACAAAAAGGCCGTTGAATTCTACCGCGATATCTCGACCTGGGCGCATGTCTGAAAACGTACAAAGTCCGGCGCACTCGGGCAAGTACCCGGAAGCCGAAAAGCATAAAATCACTCTCATCAAACGCACGAACCCCGAATGAAGGAGCTACCCCATGAAACGTACGAAACTCATCACCGCGTCCGCACTTTTGCTGTCCGCCTGCGCTTCCCAAGGAGGAATTATGAAAACCCCAATGATCTTCGTCTTCGAATCCGGCCCGGAAGGTTTCAACACCAAAACCGTTTTCGTCGACAACGGGGAAGAAGTCGTCGCCTTCGACGCTCAGTTTACTCCGGCCCTTGCGGAATCTTCGCTGAAGTTCCTCAAGACCAAGACGTCTCACCCCGTCACGAATCTTGTCATCACCCATCCGAATCCCGACAAGTTCAACGGTGCATCGGTTTATAAGAAAATCGGCGCGAAGATCATCTCCTCAGAGCTCACCGCGGCTAACATCGAAGGAACGCACGCTTACAAGAAGTACTTCTTCGTCGAGATGGCGAAGATGTTCAAAGCCGACGAGTATCCCACTCCCGTCGCGGTCGACGAGACCTTTACGAATCGTTTGGATCTTCGTTTGAGGAACGGCGACGTTATTGAGCTACTCGAGACCGGCATTCCTGGAGTCAGCACGAACCAAACCGTCGCCTACGTCGCAGGAGCCGAAGCTCTTATCGTCGGCGACCTCGTGCACGACAGCGCTCACGCGTGGCTCGAAGGCGGTATCGTTAAGGGTCAGGCGACGCCGACGATTTCTTCTTGGATTGAGAATCTCGAGCTTCTTAAGAAAGAATTTTCGGGCGACGTGATAGTCTATGGCGGACGCGGCGAAGCCGGCAAGGCCTCGGTCGTATTCGACCGCCAGATTAGCTATCTTAAAAAAGCAGACCACATCGTCTCAGCCTACGTCCAAAAACTCGGCACGAAAGCAAACAGCGAACTCACGGGTCCTAACGCCGGAGTGCACGCAGCGGCCCTGACCAAAGAATTCGAAGCGGCTTTTCCCGACTACAAACTCGCATACATGATCCAGTACGGAGTCTACGGTCTAGCGAACTCGAAGCTCGCTCGTTAAGTCTTAAACTTAAAACAAGGATCCTTGAGAGAAACCCTCTCCGACTAGGGTTGGGGAGGGTTTTCGAGTTTCTTGAAGAAGTTCTCGACCCAGTCGCGCTTGGAGCGGAATACGGGATCGTTCTTGTACTTGTCGACGAGATCGAAACGCGTTCCGTCGGGAAGGGTCACGGCATAGTTCAAGTTGATGTAGCGAGTGCCGGCGTAGAAGGCGACCGTCTCGGCGAAATCGTCCCAGGAGTTGGTAGACGAGTAGGTCGTGAGAAAATTCACCTTCATGATGTTGGTGTAGAGCGGAAGCATGAGGGCCGGGCTTCCGTGATCGTCAGCACAAGCGTAGAAGCAGAGCTCATCACGATGTTCGAAGCTCGAAGTTGCGGAAGGAATCCACGCCATGAGACCCCAAGGATCTTGCACGGTAGGCTCAAGCTTCGGGTAGCTCTTGGCCCAGCTGAGCGCATTCCAGGAACCCGGACGGGGTTCGCATTCGTCGCTCGCGTCGTTGCAGATCCAGTCGTTCACTTTGTATTTGAAGTCGAGGACGTGACCGAACTCGTGCGCGATCACGTAGTAAACGAAGTCGCTGGCGGGAGCGGCAAGTGTTGTCGACGCTTCGATTTTCACGAGATCCTCGCGGGTCGTGTAATCCTTGGCGCCGCCGAAGTTTAACTGCTCTTTCCAGCTGACCCACTTGGAGAGGCTCGGAGTGGGTTCGAGAAGAAGCTCCGCGCGAAAACCAAGGACGGCCATTGAGCCGTCGCCGCTCGAACCGGCGTAAGCCGTGCCGACGGACTTTTTTTCGAGGTAGATGTGCGAAAGTGTACAAAAGACTTTTTGCAGAGCTTCAGGGTAGTTGTCGTAGATTGTCTGAAGTGAGTTGATCGCAGGGCTCAGATCGACGCCTTGGATACAGGCACGAGGGGCGGTGTCGCCGGGAACTTCGGGCTCGACCAAGCAGATGACGTCACTGATGCGCGCACGGCACCCTTCAATGCTGAAGGGCTGTGGCTGGGGAGAATCGGCAAACCATTTGGAGTTCTTCGGTGCGACGAAGTGATCCGTCGGCAGTGGATGCGTAACGGTTTGCGAGCAGGCAAAAAGAGAAGCGAGAGAGAAAGCGACGAAATAATTTCTCATGTCTCGGATCTAAGGAGAGCGCCCGGAGATGTCAATTCCCAAGGCGCCGTGAGTGCCGAGCTTACTTAAGATATTTAGCGGTGGTCGTAGGGGTTCCGTAGCGCTCCCAAATGGGGCATGCGAGTTGTTCGTCGCTGCGAGCAAGGCGAACGATGTCGCAGCTATCGCCCGTGCAACCGAGCTTCTCGTCGGTGCGGATCACGCGTGTGATTTGACAGGAAGCTTTCGTGCAGCCGAGGTGTTCATCATTGCGAACGACACGATAGATTTCGCACGAGGTCGCAGTGCAACCGAGGTGCTCGTCATTGCGGGAGATGCGGTAAGTGTTGCAAGCGGTTTGGGTGCAGCCCAGGACCTCGTCGTTGCGCACGACGCGGATCACTTCGCAAGAAGCTGCTGTGCAACCAAGTTGTTCGTCGGTGCGGGTGAGGCGGTAGTACTGACATCCCGTTTCGGTGCAACCGAGTTTTTCATCGCTACGCTGACGACGGAAAACGTCACATCCGGTTTTCCAGCACCCGAGTTCTTCATCGGTACGGGCGATACGGTAATAGTTGCAGCCTTTTTCCGTGCATCCGATTTTCTCATCGTTGCGTCCGCGGAAGAGGCTCGTACAACCTTGAGTGTCGCACGCGGCAACATCGTTGTTGATCACGCGCTGAGCGACGCAGTTTACAGCGCTGGCGTTGAATGAAAGAAGAAGGGCGACGACGGGGATCAGGGAAAGCAGCTTTTTCATGGGCCTAGACCTATCACTAATGCAGGGCGTTAACAAGCACTTTAAGGTTGAGTTTTCTTAACAAGATCAAAGCTTTGGGTTCTAGAGGCGCGATCTCCAAAAAATCCGTCCCGCTATTTCCGAATAAAGCGAAGCTAAAACCATTGCCACCAGGAAGACGATCGCGGGTTGATTGCGGTCATAGACATACAGAAGCGTCAGAGTGCAGAGCGACCAGCTGCTCACTTTTTGAACGAATCTGTGGGTCTTTAAACGAATGAGCTCTTCGCGCTCGTCCTGTACGCGACGATCTTCGAACGCATCGAAGACGAAGTAGGCCACCAGACTCAAAATCAGCAGGGTTTGCAGAATGAAAAAGTTCATACGGGTTCGTCCTTAAGAATGAAAAGATCGGAAACGGAAACATCCAAGACGCGGGCGATACGCAGCGCGAGCTCGATCGAAGGATTGAATTTTCCCGACTCGATCGAATGAATCGTCTGCCGCGAACACGCCGCGCGCTTGGCGAGCTCGTCTTGCGTAATGTCGCCCGCCTGCACGCGGTAAAGTTTGATTTTGTTTTCGACGCTCACAAAAATCAATGTATCGCCTACTTGACTAAATGTAAAGTATACATTACATTATAATAACTATATGAGACATTTTCCAAAGATTTCAAAGTTTTGGGTATTCATTTTCATGATGTGTTTTGTGAGGGGAGTTCTCGCGAACCACTACCGCATTCCGAGCGAAAGCATGCTGCCGACGCTTGAGATCGGCGACGATGTGCTGGTCCTGAGGCGCGCTTACGATCATGCGGCGCCTCAGCGAGGTCAGGTTATGGTCTTCGAAGACGTCCACGATCCGAGGACCTTACTCATCAAAAGACTCATCGCCATTCCGGGCGATCACGTGGAGATCGTTGACGACAAACTCATCATTAATGGAGAAGCCGCGACTTACGAAAACCTTCATGACGTCGGTCAAACCACGCTCCTAAGAGAATGCCTCTTGGGAGACTGTCGCGAAATCTACCGCATTCGAGGAATCACGCATCCCGACGTTGCCTTCGTTGTCCCGAAAGATCATTTTTTTATGATGGGCGACAATCGCGATAACAGTAACGACAGTCGCTACTGGGGATTTCTCCCGCGCGAAAATATCGTAGGGCTTGCATCGCGAGTGCTCTGGAATCTTCGCTTAGCGGGCGTCGTACCCACCGGCGATCTTTCGCGCGTGGGTCAGAAGCTTTGAAGGAAGGGGTTTCATAAAGCGAACCCTTACTTCGAGTTCGGGGGGTAAGGAATTCCCTCGGGGGCTTTTTTAGAAATATCCCGAATGAGCGGAAGCATTAAGAAGATGATAGCGACGACGACCGCGCCTCCCAGTCCGCGCAACGCTGCAAGGAGTCCGTAACGATCGACGCAGTAGCCGACAAGCGGAGCGCTTATAGCAAAGCTCAAGCGAAAAACGAGACTCGAGAGCGAGTTGGCCGTTGCGCGAAATTCGGTCGGCACGCGCCAGTTGAAAGCATCGTTCAGGAGAACCTGACAGAAGCCACGCGAGATGTAAAATAAAATTCCCGACGCCACGCCGAGCAGCGAGAAGCGCCAGCCCATCGTGAAATACGCGAGCGCTGGCGTGATCGCGATCACGAGCAGAAGCGGGACGGGACCGAGCTTCTCTTCGAGTCGGTGCGTGAGTTTCCCGATAATGCCAACTGAAAAGTTAAAGAGTGCCCAGATGGCGCCGAACCACGCGAGCGGAATCCCCGCGTCCTGCCAGTATTTCTGAAGAATCCAAACGGCAAAGAAAGTGCTGAGCCCGAAGACCGTCAGGTTCAGGAAAATGAGCCTGAGCGTTCGGTCGGAGACAAAGATGTGTTTCAAGATGCGCTTAAAGTTTTCGAGGTGGGTCGAGGTATCCATGCGCGTGACCACGGGCTCGACGATGAAGAGTGCAAAGACGAAGGGCATCCAGGCACCGATCGCCTGCGCGAGAAGAACTTTCGAGAAAGAAATCATGACAAGGACTCCGCTCAGGAGCGACGCGATGGATTCAGCCGTCACGGCCGAGAATTGAAGATTAGCGAGTGCGTTCTTGGTCGTCCTGCGGTCGTTGCTGGCATCGCCGAGTGAATCGTAGAGCAAGGCGACGTCCGTCCCCGAGATAAAACTGTGCGCGCAGGCGACCACGATTTCAAAGACCACAAGATGAGAAAAATTCCTGCAGAAGGGGAGCACGCTAAAGCCGATGCCCAGGAGCAGAGCGCCGACCAGAAGAGTTTTGCGGCGGCTCCATATATCGGAGAGATAGCCTGTGGGAACTTCTAAGACCGCCACCGAAAACGCAAAGACGGCTTGAACCTGAAAGACCTGGCTCATCGTAAGACCCAGGCTCAAATAATAAGGAACGATGACCGGGATGATGACCAGGAACATCGAGAAAAACGAATATCCCAGCAGAAGTCGTATGTTCCGAGGAAGGGCCATCTTCTTAGTTTAATCAGCCGCCTCATTTGATGCACCCCCTCAAATCCGAAGTTAAGAGATTTCCCAATTATCCCGATCAGAAGGGACGGCGGCTCGTGCCGTTTTTGGAGAAATTTTATGAAAAAAATTTTCGCGATCGTTTTGACTCTATCCGTAATGAACGCACACGCGTTTGGATCCAAAAAACCGCAACCCGCTCCTGCGCCGCAACCCGCGCCCGCACCGGCTCCAACTCCTAATCCCGCTCCGAAACCAGATCCCGCGCCTGCCCCTCAACCCGAGCCCACCCCTCCTTCGGGCGCATCGGTTTCCAAAGGTCGCTACGACAACGCGGCCACGGGATTCTTCCTCGGCCATTTCGATGCGGTAGGGAGTCTTGCCGGATGTCGCGACATGGACCTCAACCTCTATCGCGGCGGTCGTCCCGATCTTACGGGCACGGCGTGGAGCACGCGTTTCCAAAAAGAAGGCATCGACTACGTCGTGGATCTTCGCTCCGAAGCAACGAACTCATCCGAAGAGGCCGCAATTAAGGCTGGCCTGGGTTATATCCAGATTCCTCTGCGCACCGAAGGACAAACGCAGCTCGAAAAAGTGAAGCTCAAGGTTCGCCTTCTGGGCCAGAGCACAACGGTAACAGAAATGAACACCGTCGATGCGACGATCGAAGTGTTGAAGCTTGTCGATCAGCTTTCGCAAAAAGGCCATCGTATCTATATCCACTGCGCACGCGGCGAAGACCGTACCGGAACTCTCATCGGTCTCTTGCGCAAGTGCTCGAACTCGAGA
>JBDSDI010000248.1:0-4219 GCA_039920645.1 Bdellovibrionota bacterium
GGATCCAGGCGACAGAGCTCCTGCATGTTCTTTTCGAGTTCGGCCGAGCGTTTGCGCGCAGCAATTTTCATGATCTGGGTCATGAGCGGATATTTGTAGGCCGTGTCGCGTTTGAGGAAGGCGAGTTTTACGTCGGTAGGATCGTCGAAGTCGTCTTCGCGCCCCTGCGTGGTGATATATGCGTCGAGAATTTTCTGGTGCTCTTCGAGCTGACCCGGAGAATCCATGATCTTCTTGATGACGTCGAACTTCGCGGCATCCTCGGAACTCTCGGCGAGGGCAAGCAGCTCTCGCATTTCCTTAGGATCGCTGCCCTCTTGCTCGAGACGATAGCCGCGGATAACCGCTTCGACATCTTCGTGCGTAAGCAGACTCTTGGTCTCGAGGCGCTCGAGGAACCCGTAGTGGTCCCAGTTCGCGTAGGTACGCGTCTTGAAGATGTGCGCATTGTCGTCGTGGTAACGCTGCTCGATCTTATCCCAGAGACGGAAATAGTCTTTCTCGTCTTGGCCTTTCCAGAACTTCCAACCTTCATCGCTACGGGAATAGAGCGAGTTGGCGTACATCGGGCGCACGGGGCGCTTGAAGTCCGCGAGTGGAAGTAACGCCAAAGCTTTGCCGAGACGTGTTCTCTTCTGCGCGACTTTGACGTCGGCCGGACTCACGCCGCCGCGGCCCCGACGTTTCGGAGCGGACGCTACGAGTTCCGGTTTTTGTTGCGCGACCGAGTGGGGCACGTAGGTTCCGTGACTCAGCTCCCATGCCGCCGTGAGAACTGAAAGTCTCATCATGACCCACGGGTTCACTCCGAACTGTCCATTGATAAAACTAAACTCGTTGAAGATAGGACTCGACTCTCCAGGGAGATTCGAAAGGTTTCCGGAGGCGAGCAACTGACGCCAAAGCTGTCGAAGGTCGCCCCACGATTCACGTAGGTTTTGAGAATAGCTCAGCGTCGGAGGAATGAAGGGACCGCGATCCTCGAACGGTGCCAAGCTCGTCTTCAGGTTCGCGACGAGATCGTCGTTGGTCTTATAGGTCGAGCAGAGCTGAGCGGAGAAGTGCGGGCTGGTGTCGACTTGCGGAGCCGCACCGTAGGCCGCGGCGTAAGGAGCCACTTTCACGCGACACAAGGATTCCAGGATCCCACCATTCGAAGAATCTCGGGAGATCGCTTTGTAGAGAAGACGAAGCGCCCACTGTTTGTACGGCTCGGGACCATAGAAAGGAGGAAATTCCATTTCGATCTTGTTCTGTCCCAACGCGAAGAAGACGTCTTGAGGGATTGCGAAGATCCATTGCTCCTTCGTCTTGCCGAAGGATTTGAGTTTGTCGCGCAGATAAGGGGTCACGCCTGACCAGTTCAGAGCGTCCATGTATTCGGCGAAACCTTCTTCGCCGAAAAGAGGCTCCTTGCCGCTCGGAGGCGGGAGAATCGTCACGATACGCTGCAGATCTTCGCCGTCCTCCGGTTGCAACTCGGTTGAAGCCTGTTGAACGAGTGGATCGAAAACGTCTTGAAAATGTCCCACATCATCGAAAGCCGGAGCGCCTAGATCAACCCACGAAGGTCTCGCTGTAGGATTTCTCAAATCGGACCAGTCGTCGCCGACCTCTTCATTGAGAGCATAATGTTTGCCCTGCTGCGCGACCCGCAGCTGATGGAAAGGCAACATGCCGGACATGTATCCTTTAAGGGGATCGCGTCCGCTCGCGCTCAGGAAGAAATTCGCAAAATCATCTTCTTTGAGATACTGACTCTCAGAGAAAATAAGTCCATTGTTGGCAAGGAACATTTCCATATTGAGAAGCCGTTCATCCTTCGAAGCGATCTCAAAACGAATCGAGCCCGGAAGCTCTTTGTATTTTTCCACACAGGCAGGAGCCGCGCGTGCGATCTCGAGTGGAGTCGAATCGTCGTTGAGTTCCCGGTAAAAATGCGTTTCCGAGAGCATTAGCTGCAAGGTCGTCAGACGTGAGGCTTCGGCGAAGAATTCGACGATCGATTTTTTATTGGGTTCTTTCTTCGGCTTCAGCTTAACGAGTTCCTCCTGCAGAATGCGGATGCGCTCGTTGCGGTCGTTCGAAATCTTGGTGCGCTTCGCTCTTTCGGCGTCGTTCTTCGGCGGCGAGCTCCGCCCCGATGATTCGCTTTTGAGCTTCTTGATCTCGATCTCGATATCGCCCATCCGTTTATTCTCGCCGGCGGCATCTTGGAGGAGCTTCGCGTAGCCTTTGAGTCGCTCGTTGAGCTGCGGGCTCACCGACTCGCCGAAGAGCGAGGCATCGTGCGCGGCGGAAGTTCCGGCGGGCATGACGGCCGCGGGAGCACGAGCGGCCATGCCCGCGCTCAGGTCTTTAAAGAAATTCGGGAAGAGCGCGGCATTGAGCTCAAGAGCTTGCACGTCTTCGAAGACGCGCGCTTCGTGCTGGATCTTGAGCATCGGCACATAGACGTTTTCCATATAACGCGCGATGGTGGCAAGACTCGCCGGAGCGAGGCGGCCCGTAAGCTTGACGTAAGCTTCGATCTCGCGACGCAGTTCGAGCGCACGATGCGCTTCTTCGACGATGCCCGAAAGCACGTCGGCACTCAGCGGCAAGTTGCTTTGTTTGAGACGACGGACTTCGGTCTTGAGACCGTGCTTGAACCAGCCGTCCTCGATATGCGCGTTGAAATCGCGGAATTTGGTGACAAGAGCCGTATTGGCCTCTTGATCGTAGACGAAGGGATCCGATAACATGGGCGTGAAGAGTTCCGGAGAATCCGCCTGAGCGTGAGCGCCGAGAACGCCCGTTATGACGAAGATCCCGAATCGACACAATTTCCCAATGAACGACGACACACGCATGCTGTATCGTTATCGGAGTACCCCCCATGTGCCTTGAACAAACCCACAGCTTAAGTTTTGAAAGATTTTCTCGCAGAGCATTGAACTCCGTCAATATTCTGACAAACTGGTCTACGGTTGAGTGGGGAAAGGTTGGACCCTTCCTAATTCTGACGGCGCTCATCAGCATGACCCTTTCTCAGGAAGCCCACGGGGGCCCCACACAGCCAGCCACACCGATGACCGAAACCGAAGTGATGAACTCCGGGCTTCAGGAAGTCAGCCCCCAAATCCTCGATATCGTTGTTCGCCGCGGTGATCCCTTCATCGAGGTCTATCTCAAAGGTATGGGCTATTTGAAATGCTACGACGTCCACGAGTACGACGTGGAACGCGGCGATAGCAAAACCGTCATCATCCCCCGCTTAAAACGTTCTAAACCCAGCGAACCCTGCGAACAGACGCTCGGCGAATTCGAAGACAAGGTCGCCGATCTTGACCCGAATCTCGATTCTGCTTATTCGCTAGAAGTTCTCGGTTACAAGGGTTGGTACAAGAAAGAACTTCCTCGTCCCTGAAGAGTTCGAGCGTCAAGATTTTGGCTTGGGAGGGCCGCATGAGCACGAAAATGCGTTTGGTCTATTTCGATGCCATGGTGGATCCCGAATGTGGATTCGCCTTTTTCGATGGCGTGCAACGCGCGCTCGAAGCCTCCCCTTTCGCCCAAGACTTCGATCTCGTTCCCATTCGCTTCAATTACGGAGAGCGCCCTTTCTCTCCTCGCCTCATGGCCGAACTCGCGCGCGACTACGATGCCCAGGCGATCATTCTTTCCGGTTCGGAGAAGAACACCACCGAAACTGAAAACGCGTGGATCAAAGATTATTACTTCGGACTCGAACGCATGCTCGAGGACGCGCCCGATCGTCCCGTCTTTGGAATTTGTTTCGGGCACCAGGCGCTCGCTTGTCTCTTCGGTGGGGAAACCTCGCGCTTCAGTTACCGCGAAGGATTCACCGATATCGCGCTCGCGCACCAGGGCACGCAACATCCCGTCATGAAGAACTTCTCTAAACTTCGCATGGGCGTTACGCATGGCGATCACGTCGTCCGTATTCCGCAGGGCTTCCAACTCCTGGCGACGAGCGACTACTGCCACTGCCAGGCGCTCGCACACGACACGCGTCCTCTGCTGAGCGTGCAAGCACATCCCGAGCTCACGGCGGAGATTCGCGCGTGCTCGTCGGAAAAGGAATTTTGGAAATCGATTCCCGATCGGGAATTCGAAATGCAAGACGGCTCTAAGTTCCTTGAGAGTGTCTTCGCGTGGATGAAACAGCGAATCGCTTAGATTCGCTTCTTCGGAACTCGGCCTTTCAGGAACTCGG
>JBDSDI010000249.1:0-15529 GCA_039920645.1 Bdellovibrionota bacterium
TATGAACTCCTTTGTCCACACGTGAAAAAGCAAAAATGGGTCGAGCTCCTCGGCGAGCTTAATGATGTGTAGCGGGCTCGGAAACCACTTCAGGTTGCACTACTTTATGAAAATCGTCCTGACTCACGACTTGGGCGAGCCAGTTTGAAAAGTTTGAAGGTCGATCGGTGACAGCACGTTGGGGGATCTTCATTTTTTCTAAGCAGCTTTTTCCGATTGTGGTTTCCGAAAGATGCGACAAGATATTTCGGGCTTCCTCGTTGGGGTTCTGGCTGAGCTGGTCGCGTTCATAGCTGCGGATTTTGATCTGATTCAAAAGTTCTCCGCGAAGCACCAGTGCCCGATCCTCAAAGCGATGTTCCCCAATGCTTGCAATGGACCAATCGAAACTCATACTAGGGGCCGTCTGATAGAGCGAACGTTCAAAATATCCTGGCCGCATTCCTGCGACATCTAAAAAATCCGACATGGATATCATCTTCAGCAGCTCTCCCCGGGCATGGGTCGCCAATTGCTGAGAACTGCAATCGGCGCATTCATTCTGAGCCTGCTCACGGGCAAGCGTTTTCAGTTCGGCAAAGCTGGAGCGGAAACATCCCCAAGATTCCAGCCGCTCTAAGTCGGTTTCAAGAGCCCTCACAATGGCGTCATTGGGGGTCTCGGCGACAATGTCGTCCTCCGGGGCGTGGGCAATCAAGGTCCCAGCGGGGATATCAATCACAAGCAGACAAGCATTGATATTCTCGCGAGGCTTAGCTTCGTCTTGAATTGCGGCTATCCCGTAGTCGCAGGAAGCGGAAGGGTCAGTAGCCAAATAAAGTCCGCCGCCGCGATTACCCTGTAAATTTTTTGTGGTGGCTTGGTTTTCGACATAGCTTTTCAGAACAAGAGCAAGATCACCCTTGTGGTGGTAGTTTCCAACTCTCGAGCAATATGGCTTCCTGCAAACTGATCGATCAGTTTGCAGCTGTGATAATTCTCACCATTTAACTGCGAAGTTTTAGAGACTTCTTGAATACCTCAAGAAACTCTCGAGCATTTAGCGAAAGAGTGTGATTCGTTCGTGTCACAATATGCAAAACCGCGCCCAGTTCCCCTTTGCAAGGTACTTTGACAAGTTGTCCCCGAGTCAATTCGTTCTTTACCATGAACTTAGGTAAAATCGTGAAGCCGACGCCCTTCAGGCAGAGCCGCTTCTGCATTTCTTGATTGTTAGTTTCAAAACCGATTTCAGGGATCGGAGAAAATTCGTCGAGTAGATCCTGCGCCGGATGTCTTTGGTAATTGCTTTTGATGGATCCGATGAATTTGCTAGGCGCTTGGCCACGCTTTTTCTTTAATACGCCCTCCCCGGGCCGCATGACCCCGACCTGTTCAATGGCCATAAGCGGCGAATAGTGCAATTGGGGAACTGGGAGGGTGGTAAAAGAAAAACCAAATTCGATTTCTCGCTTAAGAATTTTTTGTACAACTTCGGTGGGAGCACCTACGAAAATGCTTGGCACTACGCGCGCATGTTTCTTAGAAAGGTCGCGTAAAGCATCTAACAGCAAATAATTTGCAACATGATCGGAGGCCCCAAAGCGCAGGTAACCTTCGCAGACTTCCGAAGTATTATGGCAGATCTTTGAAATTTCGCGGACTGAAGCGAAGAGCTTCTCGCATTCGACATAAACCGTTTCACCCAAAAGAGTTAGCTTAACTCCAGCTTTAGATCGCTCAAGTAGTTTAACGCCTTCGCGCTCTTCAAGAAGGGCCACGGTTTTGCTGAGTGAGGGCTGGCTGACTTTGAGTGACCTTGCCGCGGCCGTAAAGCTGCCGGCCCGGGCGACCTCGTAAAAGTACTTCAAGTGATTAAGTTCCATAAAATTTAGCTTTACAATCTATAGCTAAATAGAATAGATATTATTCCAAATATGTATTTTCGACATGGGTCTAGCTGCATTATGGTGCACGCTGAAGACAACGAAACGAAGGAGAAATATGAAAAAGTCTATATTTTTAGGAATGCTGGCCGGGTTGTCCCTGGCCTCACTATCGGCAAACGCAATGCCAGGTGAAAAAATCAGCTGTCGTACTGTCGATCACGTCGAAGGTCTTTCAATAGATTTCAACTATAATCGCTACAACAGCAATTTGGACACCTACGATGGCGCCGTCGTATTAAATGATGAGGACGGGCCAATCAAAATTCCGGCCAAGGACGTAGTTCAATTTAAAAAATTTGGTAAAGATCTTTTTGTAAAATTCTATCAATATGATTCTCAGGGTGTCGGTTTCGGTTTGGTGATTAATGCGAAAAAAGAATCCGCGAACGTCTTTGTAGGGGAACTCATCGAATTAGCGAAAGTAAGTGGAGACGAGCCTGAGGTACGTCAGGGGCACGCGCGTCCGATCCGATGCGAAGTCCAACTCTGATTCATCTTCAGAAGCAAGCGATTGCGTCATGGGCCATCCGGCACCCGAAAAAATTGGGCTATGAATAACGAAACCCCCGAAACCACACTGATGGCTTCGGGGGTTCATCATTTTCAGTTATTTTTGTCCGATATGCCTTGGGTCAAAGTCCACCATCCACTCAATACCAAATTTGTCTCGGAACATTCCAAAATAGGAACCCCAAGGACTGTCTCCAATAGGCGCTTCAATTTTTCCACCAGCTGAAAGTCCGCAAAATAGCTTGTCGGCTTCTTCACGACTTTCTGCATTGATAGAAATTTTAGATCGGTTTTCATTTTCATTCACGTGACCCATACTTTCTGGAACGTCATTGGCCATCAAAATATTTTTGCCGATAGGCAAAGCAATGTGCATTATTTTATTTGCATCATTGGCTGTTACTCGATGACCGGGGCTAGATAGATCTTTAAAACGTACAATTTTTGCGAACTCTCCGCCAAATACTGATTTGTAAAACTCGAATGCTTCTTCGGCATTTCCGTTGAAGTTAATGTACGGGTTGATTTGTGCCATAATTTATTTTCCTCTATCCCAAAGATCTAATTTTAAAGTGTTGCAATAGTAACCCGTATCCCGGGTCTTTCCCAAGACGAAGATCGACTCACTGCCTAAAACCAATAACTGAGCGACCCACGTCGCGGGAGTGGAAATTTGAGTGGGGAAGTGGTGCGCCCGACAGGACTTGAACCTGTGGCCACCTGATTAGAAATCAGGTGCTCTATCCAGCTGAGCTACGGGCGCGCTCGCAGAGCAGCATAGGCGCAGGCGACGTAAAATTCAAACGTTCGCAGAAAACGAGTAGGGAACTTTAATCTTTTTTGCATCGTCGGAGTTGGGTGCGACATCAAAGAGATTCTCGAGCCAACCGCGGTCCAAAGATTGCGGTCGCCACGCGAAGAGAATGTCCGCGAGATAATGAAGAACGGTGACCTCGGGAATGCGGTCCCAGCTGACGTCGTCGAGGCCACTCGCCGCCGAGAGGCGTCCACTGCGCGCACCGCTGATTGGATCCCAGCCGAGTACGAGCTCACGCGTCACGGCTAAAAGCTTCAGAAGTTCTCGCTGCGGTCCCATCCATAAAAAGACGCCGGTCTGGTTTGTTCCGGTGTGAGCTTCGTAAAATTCGGCGCCGCTCACGAGTTCGATCGCGGCGGCCAGATCCTGATGGGACTTCTGAAACTGCAGCGAAGCTCCGAGGAACTTGGGTCCTAGGAATTCACGCAGGGCCGGCAGGAAACTCGGGGGCATGTTCAGGTACGCACAGCTCACGCGCAGTCCGTTAACCTGCTTCACTTCGAGTTGCATGGGAAAGGCGCGGCCACGAACGGAAACTGAGATATCGAGGGGATCGCCGACTTGGAATTCGGGGTTTTTATCGAGAATGAGGGCGAGGCCCCCGAGGGAGACGTTTAAAACGCGTACGGGGGCGTTGCCGAGATAAGCCTCGATCGACGCCATGGGAGTGATATCCGAGAGTTGTTCATCGACCGGATAGCGGTACTTTTCGTTGCGCGATTCACCAACCATGTGGGCTCACACTACCCGAAGTCTCGGAAATAGAAAAATTCCCCAAGGTGCGGCAACACCTTGGGGCTTGAAGGAGACACAAAGCCGCGCTGGAAATTACGCGACTTTTTTCTGGTTTTGCTTCAGGTACTGGGAGAGCTTTTGCTCGTAATCGATGGGTTTTGATCCGTCGCCTTTGATGACGCCGGCCATGAACAATTCGTAATGGTCGGTGCAGAAACCGAACTTGGAAGGCTTGTGTTTGCAGCCTTCGGATTTGCACATCTTAGCGACTTCAGCTTGGGGTCCACCTGGTTGTTTTTCGTTTTTCGACATTTTCCCACTCCTCTGCTTTGCGTCTTTTAACGCGCCGCATGTAATCTCTTCGGAGCATGGCGTCAAAACTTTAGCGCTGTGCGCTATAATTTGTATTTTTTGGGTCCCCTTAACCGGATCTTCATAGGCGCATGTCATACTGGAATCTATGGCTGACACGAGTTTTAACCTGCATAAGTTCGTGGCTTCAAACCAGAGTTTAGAGGGCTACCGTAAGGTCAATTGGACCGGGACCTTCCAGGACTACATCAACATCGTAAGCGAGACGCCTGAGGTCGCCCGGAACGCCTACCAGCGGCTCTACGATATGATCCTCTCCTACGGCTCCGACGAGACTGTGGACTTCAAAAAGAAGATCACCCACTTCAACTTCTTCGATGATCCGCTCGAAAATGGCTTGGACGCGGTCTTTGGCCTCGAAGTGCCCCTTCAGAAGCTCGTAAACATCTTTAAAAGCGCTGCGAAGGGCTATGGCACCCAAAACCGCATTATCCTTCTCCATGGCCCCGTAGGATCGTCCAAATCGACGATCGCGCGCATGCTCAAGAAGGGTTTCGAAGAGTACACCAAGCAGGACTCCGGTCGCCTCTACACCTTCTCGTGGATCAACCCCGAGAACAAAGACATTCCCGTCTTCCGCTTCCTTAAGGATATGGGCGTCGATGAGATGCCCGACCCTATGAACGAAGAACCCCTCAAGCTTCTTCCTCTCGAACTTCGCGCGAAGTTCGTCGAGGAGATGTCGCGCGGTCGCAAGAGCGAATACAAGATGCGCATCCTCGGGGACTTGAACCCCGCATCCCGTTACATGTTCACCGAACTCATGCGCCACTACGACGGAGACTTCAACAAAGTCGTCGAGCACGTGAAAATCCGCCGCATGATCTTCTCCGAAAAAGATCGGATCGGCATCGGAACCTTCCAGCCTAAAGACGAGAAGAACCAAGATTCGACCGAGCTCACGGGCGACATTAACTACCGTAAAATCGCGATCCTCGGATCCGATTCCGATCCGCGTGCGTTTAACTTCGACGGCGAATTCAACGTCGCCAACCGCGGCATGATCGAGTTCGTCGAAGTCTTGAAACTCGACGTCGCGTTTCTCTACGATCTCCTCGGAGCTTCGCAGGAACACAAGATCAAGCCCAAGAAGTTCGCGCAAACCGATATCGACGAAGTCATCATCGGTCACACGAACGAACCGGAGTACCGCAAACTCCAGTCCAACGAATTTATGGAAGCGCTTCGTGACCGGACGATCAAGGTCGATATTCCGTACATCACGAAGTGGAAGTTCGAGACGAAAATTTACAAGAAAAGCTTTTCTCGGGAACGGGTTCGCGGCGTGCACGTGGCGCCCCACACCTTGGAAATGGCTGCCATGTGGGGCGTGCTAACGCGCCTCGAGCCGCCGAAAAAAGCTAGCCTCACGGTCCTTCAGAAGCTCAAACTCTACGACGGGAAAACTCTGCCGGGTTTCACAGAGGACAACGTCAAGGAGCTGCGCAAAGAGGCCCACCGTGAGGGCTTCGATGGGATCTCGCCTCGCTACATCCAGGACAAGATTTCAAACGCGATCGTGCTCTTGGGTGAAGAAGCGGGATCCCTCAATCCTTTCATGGTTCTCAACGAGCTTGAAAGTGGCATGAAGGGACATTCCCTCATCAACAACGAAGAAAAGAAGAAGTACTACAGCGAACTCCTCTCGATCGTAAAGCAAGAGTATGAGGACATCGTGAAGAACGAAGTCCAACGTGCGATTTCCGCAGACGAGGAAGCCATCGCTAAGCTCTGCTCGAACTACATCGACAACGTGAAGGCCTACACCCAAAAGGAAAAGGTCCAGAATCGTTATACAGGACAATACGAGGAACCCGACGAGCGTCTCATGCGCTCGATCGAGGAGAAAATCGATATCCCCGAGAACCGTAAGGACGATTTCCGCCGCGAGATCATGAACTACATCGGCGCGCTGGCCATCGACGGCAAGAGCTTCGACTACAAGACCAACGAACGCCTCCACAAAGCGCTCGAGTTGAAGCTCTTCGAGGACCAGAAGGACTCGATCAAGCTCACCACGCTCGTCTCCAACGTCGTCGACAAGGCGACCCAGGAGAAAATCGACATCGTCAAAGCGCGTCTCATCAAGAACTTCGGCTACGACGAAGTCTCGGCGACGGACGTGCTCCAGTACGTGGCTTCGATTTTCGCGCGCGGCGATTCCAAAATTTCCAAAGAAAGTTAAGAACGGGACCTTAGTTAAAGCTGATCCTTGAAGAGACTCAAGGTACCGATCTTCAAGAATGGAAAGACATTGAGGTAGTTCGGCGTTTCGACTTTTACGCCCGAAGGATCGCGGCCGTCGCCGTCGATGCGCGTGGAGTTCTTCATGCGATTCTGTATCGTAGCGTTGAGCTGCGCAGCGAATTCGGGATTATCAGGAAACACGAAGCCGATTTCGGAGTTGATCCGATCTAGCGATCGGGGATCGAAATTGCCGGAACCGATGTAGGAATTCTTATCGTCGACCACCATCGTCTTAGCATGGGTCGCCCAGAGGGCGTCGTCGGAGTATTTGACTCCTGGGACCTGGAACTTCTTGTTTTCTCCCTTATACAAATAGGCGCCGCCGCCCTTCTTGCCTGCGACATATTTCGCATTATAGAGCGCCATGGTCACCATACTGAACTCGTCGTTCTTGAGACGCGAGTTGACGACGACGTCGACCTTCACGCCTTGGGCGAGTTTCTTGTCCACGATCTCTCTGGGTTTGTCGATGAGCATAATGTAAGGGTTTTCGATGAGGACTTTCTTTTTGGCGCCGTCGATCTGCTTGAGGATCTCCGAACCCCAGCCGCGGTCTTTCTGTTTCCAATCGGGTCCGTCCGAGGCGACGAGGATTGAGTCTACGGTGGTCGTCGTGTGATGCACGGCGGACGCTTTTACCGCGATGGATTTGCGGAGTTTGTCTTTGGTGGGCGTGCTCTCGAGACATGCGTTCACTTTCGCGACGCTAGCGTCCCATTGTTTCACCATGTACCGGCTCCTGTCGCGGGCCGTGACGTCCGGGCCGTTGCGCGTTGGTACCACGGGAGAGAGTTGGGGACGATCGGGCCGAGCGATGGTACCCACCTGGGGAGAACCCCAAAAACCATCGAAGATTTTTTGAACGGTGTCGACGGCGGGACCTTGGACGTGAACATCGGTATCGGAGAAATTATTTTTTTCTGCGAGATCGAAATAGTTATCGGCGATGTTGCGGCCACCGACGATGACTTCGCCATTCGGAGTGCCCGCGTCGATCGTAAAGGTCTTCTTGTGGTTACGGTGGTTGACGGCCACGTTCGGTACCGCGGCCGTGTTGTAATAGCGAAGCTCGATACCTTCATTGGCGAGCTCATCCACGAAGTACGGGTCGATGACGGGCCCGAGGATCTGCTTGTCGATCAAGAGATGCACCTGAAAATTCTTGCCCTTCATCTCTCTCGCTTTCTTGACGAGCGCGCTGAGGACGAGACAGCCGGCTTGATCAGCATTGAAGATATAGCTTTCGATGGAGATACTTTTCTGGGCGCGGTCGATCATCGCGAGACGCATGTCCAAGGCCGAACTTCCATCGTTGAGGATTGAAGCTTCGTGTTTACCTTTGACGAGGTGAACGTAATCGTCGGAATTTGAGACATAACCCGACGAAGAACTCGAGCTTGGTGCTCGAGCATGATCGGTTCGTTGCGCATAGAGCGGAACTGCGATTAAGGAAGATGCAACGACGATAGCGACCAAGCTGGGTTTCATAACTTCACTTTATACAAGTCGAACAAAACGCAGGGTAAAGATTGGGTTAAGATCTCATTCGCGCACGCCTCAACGAATTTTCGCAGGTATAATCGAGCTCCAATGAGAGGCGCTTTGGTTTTAAAATCATTTGGGCTTTTTAGGCTAACACTCGCCGCGATTTTAATTTTTTCTTATACGCCCTGTCGGGCCTCGGAGGCTGAGTGCAAGGAATGGATCTTCAAAAATCTCATCAAGCCTCGCGCTCAGGGTTTGAAACGCGACATTGTCACCTATCATTGGGCGGAGTGCAAAAATGTACAGGGCTATACAAAAGGCAAATTTAAAAACGTAGGTCCGGCCTACGTGAAATCCCAACTTGGCAAGAGAAAAGGTTTCAATGATATGCGAGCGGGGGGTTTTTACGTTGCAAGCGACCCTTCATCATCGTGTGGCTTTGCAAAGGAAGAGCCTTGTCTTGTTGTTAGCGATATCGCTAAGGGAAGCCCCATCGATTTCTCATCATATACAGACGCGACTTCCCCGATGGTAGATGCAATGAAACTTCTGCAATGGGACTGCTTCGAGCCAACTTATGTTCAGCGACTCAAAGACGAAGGAATGTCTGTGGAGCAAAGTATTACATGGGAGGCCCTGCGACCGATCAATGGCAAATCTTTAGAAGATCTCCTCCAAATCGAATACGAAACTTCCCCGAGCCTCAGTTATCCTTATTCGAATCAGCGTTTCAACAATGTCCCGAATCCCGATGGTGCGCGAGCGCTTCGTCTTCGGAATGATCTCGAAGGCCACATTCAATCGCGTTTCTATGAAAGACAAGATTTAACCAATCCCTCGACTCCAGAACTTAAAAATATTGTGACCCATCTTTCCGGTACTGCCCTCGGTTTAGAGTGCCTCAGGAAATTCTCCATTCCGAAAATTGACTATCCCCTTCATGCCGATCCCAGCTTTGAGACGTGGCTGAATCAGGTCGTGAGCGAGAAAGATTTCTCCGAAGTAGTTCAGGATGCCGTCATCGTCGAAAAGCAAGGAAGCCATCATTGAGATTTCTTCAAGCGCTGAGACTGGCTGTTGCGGTGATAGTTGTGTCGACTCATTCCCTCTGCCGAGCCACGGAAGCGGAATGCGAGGCCTGGCTGCGTAAGAAGATCGCGCCGCGTCCGCAGATCCTCACTCGAGATATTACTGTTTACCACTGGGTCCCATGCAAAAATGTCGCGGGCTATAAAAAGAACGGAGATCTCGCGAAGCTCGCTGCGGGCTACGTAAAAAAACAACTCGAGAACACTCGCCTCACCCCCGACAACAGGTCAGGCGGTTTATACTTAGCCACCGATCCTTCATCCAGCTGCTCGTTTGGATTGAGTACTGACAACGTAGCACGATCCGATTCAACCGTGTCTTCGAGCTGTCTGATCGTGATCGATATCTCCAAAGACACTCCCCTCCTCTACAGTCCTTCCATCACTCTAAAATCTGCGGTCAATGAGGACCACGAGGATCTCCTCCGCTGGGGTTGCTTAAACGATAGCAGCCCCTACACCGACCTACGTGCGCCTCTAAAACCTCTGCTGAAGCCTATCGGCGCTATCGAGGCAAAAGATTTCATCGAGCGGATATACGCGAGCCAGCCCAGTCTCAGCTTCGATTACGGAGCCCTCTCGATTCCGCATCAATGGGACTTGAAACAAAGAGCCCTCAGGCTTCGCAGTGATAGTTTAGCGAGACTGAAGATTCGAGGCTTCGAGGCCAACGACTTAAAATATCCGCAATCTGACGAGGCCCGCTACATTGTTCGGCATCTGCAGCTATCTGACTTCGATAATTGTTTAGACCGCATGGACGCGAATGTGGTGCCACGTTTGAGCGATAAAGACCGTTCTCCACAATTCAACGCTTGGCTCGACAACGTCGTCAGTCAAAAAGGGTTTTCGGACGTGGTGCGCGACGCAGTGCTGACGGAAAATCCCCTAGGGAAGCATTAAAACGGAAGCTTCGATGAGACGGCAGCCTGATGCTGTTTCTGGGCAAATTCTTCGAGCTTCGTGCGCAAGGCTTTGTCCTGAATCGCGAGGATGCGGATCGCGAGGAGCGCAGCATTGGCCGCGTTGCCTATACCTACGGTTGCGACTGGAACACCTTTGGGCATCTGCACGATTGAATGGAGTGCATCTTGGCCGGCCAAAGGGCCTACGGGACAAGGAACGCCGATGACAGGAAGCGTCGTGCGCGCGGCAAGCATCCCGGGCAAGTGCGCCGCCCCACCCGCGCCTGCGATCAGGACCTCATAACCTTGCTGAGAAGCGGCGGCCGCGAAATCGAGCATTTCCTGGGGGCTACGATGCGCCGAGAGGACTTGCGCATGAAACCCCACTTCGAAGTCCTTCAGGATCTCGACGGCTTTTTGCATCCACTCCCAATCGGTCGTGCTGCCCATGAGAACTGCGATTTTTTTTGTCGTCGAGGCGAGGCTCATGACGATCAATTTAGTCTAAACTCGTCCTAAATGAAACATGCGACGACGTCAGCGGGGCTAGATGTTTCCGAACTCAGGACATTTTTGAGAAAGTACTCCCAAAGCAGCGTCGCCAAAGGCCTCTGGCAGATTGCTAATTCCGTCGTGCCCTTCGTGGCGATTTGGGCCGCGATGATTTTCGTCTCGTTCCGCAATCCTTGGGCGGTCCTGCCGTTGGCTTTCGTGAATGGCCTGCTCATGACCCGTATCTTCGTGCTGCAACACGACTGCGGCCACCACACGCTCTTTCCCGCAAAAAACCTCAACAACATTTTTGGGAATATTCTTTCGCTCATTACGTTTACACCGCTCTATAACTGGCGCCGCGAACATAACTTGCATCATTCCCATATCGGAAATCTCGATAAGGTCGAGCACGGCGATTTCTGGATGATGACCGTCGACGAATATCGCGTGGCTAGCCCGTCCCTGCGCTTCAAATACCGCATTTATCGTAATCCGCTCGTGCTCTTTGTAATTGGCCCGGTCTTCTATCTGCTGGTGCGCCGACGTTTGCCCGTCAACCTCGCCTCCCATTTGCGTCGCGAACGTCGTAACGTGCACGCGACCAATCTTGCTCTAGCCTCGGTCTACGGAGCGCTGGCTTTCTGGTTTGGGTGGAAACTTCTGCTGCTGTGCCTGCTGCCGATTGTGGTGGTCGGAGCCTCAATCTGCGTTTTCGGTTTCTACGTGCAACACACCTACGAAGAAGGTTATTGGCAACGCGACGAAAAATGGAATTATCATCAGGCTGCCCTCACCGGAAGCTCCTACTACGATCTTCCGGGCTGGATGTTGTGGTTTACGGCGGATATTTCGGTTCATCATATCCATCACCTCGACTCGAGCATTCCAAACTACAATCTCCAAAAATGTTGGCGTGAAAATCCGCAACTGCGTCCGGCGAAGTCAATGACTTTCGTCCAAAGTCTCGGGTGCGTCGCTTTCAAACTGTGGGACGAAGAGGCCAACAAGTTCGTCGGATACCCGGCATGAAAAAATTCGCTCGCGCCGTTCAGATGCACTGGCGGCTCTACCGGCATCTTTCAGGAATCCGACACTGCGTCTTTACGGCAGTGTCGGGACGAGACGAATCTTATTTTTTCGATCAGGGCTGGGGAAACGAAACCCAACTGAAACTTCTTTCGGACAAAGCCCTTACGCTTCTTCCGCCCGCGCCGATCGAAATCCTTTGGGACTCAGCGACCTCCGATTCCAATGGTACCCACCGTAGCGGTCGTTTCGAAAGTCCCCTTCCCGCGCATCTCATCCACTCCGAAGCACGCAAGGCGTGGATCGAACTCCATTTGCCGCACGACGCGAATTACGAGACTCCACTTTGCGTGGTTTTCGCGATGACCGGCGACGAGGGTTTCGAATATCGCTTCCGAACGCTTAGCCAACAGCTTCTGCGGATCGGTATCGGTACGCTCTTGCTCGAGAATTCCTACTACGGACAACGTAAACCGAAAGCGCAAAGGGATTTCCGTCTCCAGACGGTTTCGGAAATGCTTTCGATGAGCGTAGCGTCTGTGATGGAAGGTAAGGCGCTCCTGAAACATCTGCGCGACCTGGGTTACAAGAACCTGGGCGTTGCCGGCGTGAGCCAAGGAGGAATGGTAGCGGCGCTAGTCGGCGCTCAGAGCGAATTTCCGGTCGCGATCGCCAGCAGTCTCGCAGCCCACGCTCCCGATGAAGTTCTCGCACGCGGTCTTCTCAGCTGTTTTGTGGAATGGAACGCGCTGAAAAGCGCCGATGGAATCGACGCGAAGGATCGCCTGCGCGATCTGTTTAAGGTCGGCGATGTGACGGAGTTTGCCGCGCCCCAGGCTCCTCGCGCGGCTTACCTGCTAGGTGCAAAAAAGGACGCGGTCATTCCTCGTGATTCGATCGCGCGTATTCATGATCACTGGCCGGGCTCCCAGCTCCGTTGGATCCCGGGCACTCACGTTACGTCCATTTTCGCGCATTCGCGAGCCTTTAGGCGCTTGATCCGCGATGCGTTCGGCGCATTGAGCAAAGAACCAGATCTTAAATAAATTAAAAATTATGCCCCGAGATAGGCTTCGCGGATCCTGGGATTATTCGCGAGCTCGGACGCCGCGCCCGAAAGTGTGGTGTAACCCGTTTCCAGCACGTAGGCGCGATGAGCAATACTGAGTGCCGCCGCTGCATTTTGTTCTACGAGCAGGATCGTCACGCCCTGCTTGTTGATTTCCACGAGCGCTTTAAAAATGGCCTGGACGAGCAGAGGTGCAATGCCGAGCGAAGGTTCATCGAGCATCAGGAGTTGAGGACGTTGCATGAGCGCGCGCGCGATGGCGAGCATTTGCTGTTCGCCACCGCTGAGCGTACCGCCGAGTTGAGGAAGACGTTCCTTGAGGCGCGGGAAAAGCGCGAAGACCTTTTGATAGTCTTCTTCTATTGCGAGTCGATCCGCGATCGTTTTGCGCGAACGAATGTAGGCACCCATCTCGAGATTTTCTTTGACGCTCAGGCCAGCAAAAATACGGCGCCCTTCGGGAGAATGGGAAATCCCGGCTTGCACAATGCGATGGGCTTGGCCGTTGAAAGTTTTAAGATCCTGTCCTTTCCATTCGACGCTGCCAGATTTGATGGGCACGAGACCGGAGATCGCGCGTAGCGTGGTGGTTTTGCCGGCGCCATTGGACCCGAGCAGCGTAACAATCTCGCCTTGATTCACTTCGAGGCTGACGTCAAAAAGAGCGCGAACGGCGCCATAACTCACGCCGATCGTCTTGACCTTAAGCATGGTTTCCTCCGACGCTGCCGCCGAGATAGGCTTCAATCACGCGCGGATCGCGCTTGATCTCCTCGGGTTTGCCTTGAGCGATCAGTTGTCCGTAATCGAGCACGTAAATGCGTTCGCAAATTTTCATGACGAGACTCATGTCGTGTTCGATGAGTAAGACTGTGATGTTGAAATCCTTGCGGATCTTTTGGATATAGGTCGCGAGCTGCGCAGTTTCTGAGGGATTCATTCCGGCTGCGGGTTCGTCGAGCAGAAGTAGCTTCGGTGAGCAGGCGAGCGCGCGGGCAATTTCGACTTTGCGTTGTTCCCCGTACGGAAGGCTCGAGGCGATGGCATCCGCGCGCGCGTCGAGACCGAGCACTTTTAGAATCTCCATCGCCTTCTCGCGCATCTCGCGTTCGCGTCGTCCGAAACGCGCGATCCCGAGAATGGATTCCACAAGAGAGTAGCCACGCTCGCGGTGCAGAGAGACGAGGAGATTCTCGACGACCGTCATTGACTTGAAGAGCCGTATATTCTGAAAGGTGCGCGCGACGCCCTTCTTGCAGATGTCATGTGGAGCGAGTCCGTGGATATTCGTTCCTAGCAAGCAGATCTTGCCCTCGGTGGGTTCGTAAACGCCCGTGAGCATATTAAAACAGGTCGTTTTGCCGGCGCCGTTCGGCCCGATCAGTCCAACCAGTTCGCCTTCTTGGATGGTGATGGAGACTTTGTTCACGGCGACGAGCCCGCCGAAACGGATCGTCAGCTCTTCGATCTCGAGCAGAGGCTTCATGATGCCCCCTGCCCTTTCTTGGAGATGAACATTTTGCGGTAAAGTCCCATGAGTCCTTGCGGCTGCCACAGTACGACAAGAATCATGATGAGACCGAAGATGAGCATGCGAATCGACGAAAGTGTTTCATTGAAGCGCAGCACTTCGGGCAAGAGCGTAACGATAACCGCACCCAAGACCGCGCCCATTTGGGAGCCGAGTCCGCCAATCACGATCATGAGAAGCACCATGACGGAGATCATGAAGGTGAAGTTCGAGGGATGAAGGAACTGTGAATAGTGGGCAAAGAGACCGCCCGAAAGTCCCGCAAAGAAAGCACCGACCACGAACGCGAAGGTTTTGTAGAACCGGACGTTGATGCCCATCGCGCGTGCCGCGATCTCGTCCTCGCGAATAGAAATAATGGCGCGTCCCGTGCTCGATCGCATGAGACGGTGAATGATGAGAAGACTGAGTATCGTGAAAAAGAGGACCCACGCCGGGAACCAGTTTCCCGTGAGCAGAACGATGCCCGGGAATCCGCGCGACGCGCCGACGGACTCGGTATTGAGGAGCAAAATTCGAATAATTTCTCCGAAGCCGACGGTAGCGATAGCGAGGTAGTCGCCCGTAAGGCGAAGGCAGGGAATGCCGACGATAAGTCCCGCGAGCCCTGCGGCGAAAGCGCCGATGAGAACGACCAGAACGAGGGCAACGGCGGGCTCGGCCGCTGCAAATTCCGGCATCCAAAGTTTTGATGCCGCTGCTGCTACATATGCGCCGACCGCGAAGAACCCGGCGTGTCCGATCGAGAAGAGTCCGCAATAGCCGTTGATGATATTTAGAGACGAAGCCAGGATGACGTTGAGACAAAGCAGCTGAAAAATTTGCAGCGCGTAGTTCATACTTTTACACGCTCGGGACGCCCTAGGATGCCCCAGGGACGAAACATCAATACGAGGATGAGGATCGCAAAGGCGATCGCGTCGCGATACGAGCTTTCGCTGTAACCAACCACGAGCGCTTCGGAAATACTCAGAATGAACGCACCGATCACCGCGCCCGGAATGACTCCGATACCGCCCAGAACGGCGGCTGTGAAGGCCTTCAGACCCGCGAGCTGCCCCATGTAGGGTTCGACTTGGTTGTAATACATGCCAACGAGCATGCCCCCCGCCCCTGCGAGACTTGCGCCGATGAAGAACGTGAAGGCGATCACGCGATCGATCGGCACCCCCATCAGGCGGCTCGCATCGAAATCCATCGAGAGCGCGCGCATCGCGCGACCGATCTTGGTTTTCATGACGATCGTGTTCAAAAGAATCATGAGTACGATCGCGATGACGAAAACCATGATCTGGTTGCGTTGGATGATCACGCCGTCCAA
>JBDSDI010000250.1:0-18594 GCA_039920645.1 Bdellovibrionota bacterium
GTGGCCTTCACCTCGAGCGAACCCAACGCCGCTTACCTGCTCCACTTCGACTCGATCTGGAACGGCACGGCCTTCGGCGTGGCCACCGACGCGATGGGCAGCAACGCTGGCGGAGATCCCACCTACGTGAACGGTGCGACGAGTTCTTATCCGATTCTTTCCGGATTCAGTCGCTCGGTAGCTCAGATCGCCGGCGTCGCGAACGCGACCAACCCGAAGATCATGGTCGCCACTCAGCTCAACCAAGGTAACTACAGCGAAGTCAGCGCGCTCCAAGGATCGACTCCAAGCCTGGCCCTCTCGAGAAACTTGGAGAGCGTCGGCCTGACTCTGTACCATGTCGAGAACGTGAACGACGTCGACGTCGCGATCATCCAGCGCGACCAGAACCTCGTCTTGATCCGCCGCTAAGCGAGCGGATCAGAAACTGCGGACAAGGCTCTGCAGGTTTTCGAAACTTTGCTTCTGGAGCTTCTCGTCGTAGGCGAGGAGCTCCAGTTTTTTATTCAGAAGCTTTTTTTCTCCCGAGTTCAACGCGAATTTTCTTTCCGACGCGCGGGACACCACCCGACGCACGGTCTCGAGATCGAGGCCCGCTTCCGTCGAAGTTAACCATTTCTTGAATTCCGCATCGAAGCGCTTGCCGAAAACTTTTTCGGCGTTGGGCTTCCCGGCATCGTGCAAGAGCGCCAGATCTTGCGCCGCCAGGAATTCGAGAGACGGTACAGCTTCGGGTTTCCACGAAGCTGCGAGTTTTCTAAGAAGCTCGGAGTGCAGCTGGTCGCCGCGATCGTCAATCGAACGAAGAATCACAAGGCGCGTGCGCGGAGCGGCGGCTTCGAAAAGGGAACTCATGAGTGGGAGCGCCTTCGGATCTTTGCCGAGTTGGGGAGCGAGACCGCGCGCGAAAGTTTCGCTGACTTCAGGATAGCGGACCTTGCCCCACTTCTCCGTCGCCGGGACGAGAACGGGATCTTCCGCTTGGCCGAGCCGCATCAGCGAGACCATTTCATCCGTCGAGAGGTTCGTGTGGGCCTGGTCAGCGAGGGCGGCGTCGATTTTTTGACGGTCTTTCGTCAATACGCTTTCCAAAGGCTCCACGCTCCGGCAGGAATGGATCACGAATGTCACAATCAGCAGCAGCGTTATTACGACAAAGCCAAAAAATTTTTTCTGATTCCGATCGAGCGTCATCTTCACTCAAGCTTAACAAAGCTTCCGCCGATAGATAAATCATGAGACGCGAAATCTGTCTTTGGGTCGAATGGACGTGGTCCCAAGGTCTTTTGAGAGCCGATGCTCCCCGCGAAGACATCGACGCCTGGGCTCGCTCCCTGGCTCATGCGCTCAAACGCCAACGCCCTCGTCACTTCGGTTCTTTCAATGAGGCCGCCGCTCACGTCTCCCAGCAAATCGAAACGAGCCTAGCAGCCCTGAGCTACGGCAAGCGAAGCCCCGACCAGGTCCACCCGAAGCGCCTCAGCTATCTCCAAGGGCTCTTCCAAAACGCGGGTTTGCCAAATTTTGTCACTCAGCTGTCCGCTCGCCACACATCCTGAGCCCTAAATTCTCAAGTACTTAAGGAGTGGCACACTCCTCGCTCTCCCTCTTCTTAGAGAGGTTGTGTGTTTGTGAATAAATCTAAATCTTTGATCCCGTCCTACATCGTCTTCGGACTTCTTTTAGGTCTGGTCCAGTGTTCCGAGAACGCCATGCGTTCGGCCCTTTACGAACCCGAGGCTGGAACCACAGGCAATACCCCCGCGGGTCCCGTGGCCTCCACGCAAGCGAGCCAAAGCGGCACGAGCGGTAGCTCATCCGGCCATACCCTGGCTGAAGGACCCTTCGGCCGTGGTGGACCCACGGGCGGCGGCATTCCCAGCGCTGCCGTCGGCGATTCCGAAAGCTCTGCGGATCCCGATTCAGCGATGACCCTGACGCTCACCAACAAAGAGAGCCTCATCGAAAGCCTCTGGCCCGAAGCCCGCTCCCGTGACGTTCGCATCGATAGCGTTCGCATGGACCTCAAGACCCTTAAAGTGGTCGAAGAGCTCAGCGAACGTCATTTGACCGGTTATCTGGTCATTAAGTCCGCAGGCCAAAAAACCCGCCATTTGGCCAATGAAGGCTCGGTCGTTTTTGCCGCTGCCGGCGAAACCGATATCATGCAGGCGCAGTTCCGCATCAGCAATGATCTCTTCGTGGTGATCGATATGACCCGCGTTCGTTCCCGTACCCCTGAAGAAGCCGACCAGAACCCCTGGGAAGGCAGCGTAAGCCTCTTGAAGGGCGAAAAACGAAGCCCCGTGGGTAAAATGAAAGGCATCGTGACCCTCTTCGAAGGAAGCGACGAATGACGCCAAAACTGACTAAAATTTAGTCAGCTGCCTGTGTTTTATCTAGACAATCGGGAGCTCCCACAGGGGCTCCCGATTTTGTTTTTTCCTTATGTTTCATATAGTTATACATAGTTAACACATCATGGCATAACCCGTGCTTCATATGAGGCAAGAGGGTTAGGTTTATGAAAAAGATGTCTATCGGACTGTATCTGCTTCTCGCCAGTATCATGACTTTAGGGGCCTGCGCTCAGCAAAGGTCCGCGAGCGCTAAAAACGATGTCTCGCGCGGAACCACAACGAACGGTGGAACGACCGTCAATACGTCGGTTCGTTACTGCACCAAAGCGATCACGGGTTCGAGCAGCGGGAAGCTGTCGGACTTCTTCAGTGTGGTCGTCAGCGGCCTCGAAGGCAATCCGACTTTCTGCCACGAGATCAGCGGCGTCGGAACCAGCGGCGTCGATGTCTACTTCATGCTCGAGTACGAAGACAACGCGGGTATTCGCTCCGTCGACTTCGGTCCCGACAACATCGTCTCGAGTAAACTCGTTCAGAGCGGCTCGAACTATTCTTTCGAAGTGATCTTCAAGGACGCTTACGGCCTCGTGAAAGTCGTCGCCAGCGGTCCCCAGTCGACCGGCATCCTGAACGGTTCCGTCTACTACTACAACTTCCCTACTTACGAAGAAGCGCTCAACGCCGCGATCGCACAGCTCCAGCTCGAATGTAAGAACGGCACGAAGACCGTCTACGAATGTCTCGGATACGTCTACCCCACCGCGTGGTGGAACCAGGCGCTCACGCCGACCCAAGCCGACATGGCGAAAACGATTATGAGCGACAGCACGAAGAGAAAGCTCCTCGGCAACGTCCAGATCGATGTCGGACAAGCAACGTATCCTCACTGATCCGACCGCGAATAAATAAGGAATGAACGCTTAGTAAATAAGTGAATGGAGAAATGACTATGAAAAACTATAAACTGATCAACAAAGCCTTTGCAGCCTTCATGCTCACAACCTTGGTTGCTTGCGGTGGCAACAAAGACAACAACCCCCGCGTCGGCGTCAACGATCCTCGCTACTCGGGTTACGCGCAGGCCTGTGGAGTTTCCAACAACTTCGGAAACTCTCCCTACATGAAGACCATCAAGGGCCAAGACCCCTCCGGCGCTACGATCGATCTCCTCCTCTACGGAGACGGCAGCGGAAACATTAGCGTCGTGGGCCAACTCGACATTCCCGATCTCTCGCGACTCGCGATCGGCGCCACCGGCAGCTACCGCTCCTGTGTGTCGGGTTCGGGTCAGATCGAAATGGACGTGACCGATCAGGAGATCCGCGTAAATCTCCAAGGCAGCAACATCGTGATCCAATCGTCCGGTCCTTACACTCCCATCGTCCGCGGAGACGTCCTGATCGGCGACTTCGCCTTCCAGCTCGGCGGTCGTAGCGGAACTCTCGCCTTCTAAGTCCTGTCCCCTTCCTTTGTGTCAAAGCCAACCTAACCCCTGGCTTTGTACGGCTTCGGATCCTTCGCGGGATTCGGAGCCGTACTTTTTTCGTCTTGCAGGCTCACAACGCTCGCCTTAGGTTCCTCCCCATGTCATCGTCCCTCACTCTCGTTTTGAGCTCCGTTTCGAGCACGGTTCGCTGGGTCGCCTTCGATGCTAAGGACGCGAAGATCGTCGCCGAGCGCGCGTGGAACGACGACCAGACCCGCGCCCTTTCCGACTCGCTCGCGCGCGAAGTCCAGGCTCTCGGAATCGATCTTTCGAAGATTGAGCGCGTCGCGGTGCTCACCGGTCCCGGCGCCTTTACGGGACTGCGCATGGGAGTCGCCTTCGCGATGGGCCTCGCGCGGGGTCTGAAGATTCCTCTCATCGGCGTGCCGACCTGGAATCTTTTTTCGCACGACATCTTTATTCCTACTCGCCAACAGATGGCTAAGAAGCTTTCGCTCCAGGCGTGTCTCGAAGCATCCCTAGAATTCATGCATCTCACAAGCGAGCGCGAGGTCATTGTCGAAAGCGCTTTGCCCACGAGCTTCGTAGTTGGGACTGCCGAGAGACCCGACTGGCCCCAACCTCACGAGCTGGTCGCGGCCGTCATAAAAACCCTCGCGCAGTCATCGAGAGTCGCACCCACGCCCATCGAAATTTTTTACGGAATGGAACCCAAAATCTCAGGTCAACGAGAGGCCGACAAACGAAACGAACAGGCCTAGAAGTCCGACGATCGTCCAGCGATTGAGAATGTTCCAGATCCCCATACGGCCTTCGGCCTCGAGCGTGATGCGCGACAAAAACAGCGTCGTGAGTATGCCGGTGAAAAGACCAAATCCCGTGAGTAGATCCAGGATCACGAACCAATGCGCGTAGCAGGTCCAGCAGAGAAGCCGACGGAAACCCCACTGCGGCCACACGAGACTCATGAGCGCCGCGAGCAAAAGCACGCCGCAGAAGTTGCGCATGAGATGCATGAACATGCTGTATTCGCCGTGCAAGCGCACGCCGAAGAACGCGAGCGTTTCGAAGACCGAAACGTCGCTCGAGTGCAAACCCAACTGTTCGTAGATCGGACGCAGCTTTTCAGAAATAAAGCCCAGCACGTCGGCGGTGAGCGTCGCGTTGGGAGCGAAGCTCGCGATGGAGACCAAGGCCGTCGCGAAAAGATAGAACCCGATCGCTTTAGCGAGCGGCCAATCCGAGACGACGCTCTCGTCGGTAGCCAGTTGCGCCGAGAAAGTCAAAGGCCGCATCAGGATGCGGCCGAGATCTTCGAGCGGATTCGTGCGTGTCAGAAGCTCCACGTCGTGCCTTAAGCCAAGACCGCTTTACGGCGGGCAGCTTTGATGCCGAAGACGATGAAAAGTCCGGCGACGATGAGGATAAAACCCCAGACTTGGCGCAGGTTCTGGTTCGTGAGCTTGAGGAAAGTCTGGCGAAGATCGCGCGGGCGAATGCCGATGAGTTCGGAGTCTTGCAGCAGGTAGCTCACCGAGTTCATGAAGAGGTCGTTGTTGCCCCCATTGGCAATGACACCGTTCACGACGAAAAGATCGTTCGAGAAGAGGATCACGCGTTCGGCTTTTTTAGGAGCGGCGTCCGCGGGAGGCGTCTCGCCCATCGGATCGGGAACGTCGCCTTCCTGAGCGTATGCCGAAGGAACGATTCCTTCGACGATGCGGTTCAGCGCGCCATCGGACTTGGGCTTCGGAGCGACTTTGAGCGGTTTTGAGGGAGAGGTCTCGACTTCGTTGCTGATGGTTTTTTCGATGAGCACAGCGATCGGAAGAGGGCCGTGCAGATCACCCGGCCCGGGCCGGATGTTGCGGATCTGCGCGATCTCGCCCACCTTGGAGTAGGTCCGCGCTTCGGAAGAAACGAAAGTCCGAATGCTGAGGCTCGTATCGGGCGAAGCTTCGGTGGGAACGTGGATCGAACTCGCTTCGGGAAAAACCGTATTGAGCCTGAAACCTTCGGTCACGCTCACATCGCGAGCGTAGTTTGTGGTGCCGACGAAGATCGGATTATCCGGACGGAAAGGGTCGATCACCAGATCCTGACGAATCTCGACGCCGTAGTCCTTAAAGGCATCGTGCCATTCTTTGGAAGCACGCGGACCGACGAGTGCGATCATCGAACCGCCCGCGGCGAGATAATTCTTCAGCATGAGTTTTTCTTTGTCGACTGGCGCCTTGCGGGGCCCGACGTTCGCGATGAGCTCGCACTCGGCCGGGATCTTTTCGCTGTTCAAAAGATTCACGTCGCGCGATTCGTAGTTCGACTTTTCGAGGGATTCCTTCAGCGTGGAAAGACCTTGGGGTTCCGTACTTTCCAGTGCGGGCTGCCCGTGACCGCTCACGAAACAAACCACTTTCTTGCGACCCTTGGTCGCTTGGATAATCGCGTTGGTCAGTTGCTCCTCGCCCTTGGCGTCCGAGAAATTTTCGATGCGCGCTTCGCGACCCGACGTCATCGCCTTTACGACAATGACGTTGTTGCGGCGGATCTTGTCGCCTTCGGCCTCGGCACTGAACTCGTTGGGGTTACGGATTTCGATCTTCAGCTTTTCGCCGGCGATCTCGCGGTAATTCTCGAAGAACCCGCGCATATCCACGCCTTCGGACATACGTGCGATATCCGTCGTCCAAATGCGAACGCGCACTTCTTCCTTAAGTCCTTTCACGATCGTCTGCGTTTGATCGCTGAGCGTGTGGAGCTTATTTGAGGTGAGATCCTTTTTAAAGTTCTTCGAGACCGCGACCCAGTTCACCACGCCTAGGATAACGAAAGTCATGACGGCCATCACTGCGAGACTCAGTCCGAACTGCGTGCTCCGAAGCTTCAGCCAGTTCACAAGACGGTCAAGACTGAAGAAAACCCAGAGAGCCAGCCCCACGAGGGCCAACCCGAGAAGAACGAGATAAGAAGCGCCATAAATTCCCAAGGCGGGAACGAAGGCCCAGATCACGACGTTGCCGAAAAGGGCCCCGATAAAAAGCCAGTATCCAATTTTAGCCACGGACATAGTTAGGACCTCCAGGCACGGCTCTCGATTGAGCGGTTGGTTAGGAAAAGATAGAAGAAGATGTAGCTGAGGAAGATCACGAAGCTCTTAAGTTCCAGCGTGCCGCGCGCGAAAGACTGGAACTGTTCGTTGACGGCCATCTGCTGAAGCGTCGCTTGAACGCCGCCTTGCGTGGACTGCGCCCAGAGGGAGAGCAGCCAGAGGAAGAAGATATTGAAGAACGTGAAGACCAGCGCAATGAGCTGACTCTCAGTGACGCTCGACCAGAAGGTGCCGATCGCAACGTAGGTGAACGAAATGAGCACAAGGCCTAAGTACGTCGCGCCCACGACGCCCATGTCCGGACCGGGACTCGGTCCGGTCTTGTCACTGAAAGCGAAGAGGAAGATCGGGAAGATCACCGTCATCGCGAGCATGATAAGAACGATGGTCGCGGCACCCGCGAATTTCGCGACGACGATTTCCACGGTGCGAATCGGCGAGGTCATCAGAAGCGAAAACGTTCCCTGCGACGACTCCGAGGTGAAGAGCCGCATCGTGAAGAACGGAATCATGATCATGAGGATCACGTGCATGTTCGCGTAGAAGGCCTCGGCCAATCGGTCGATCGTGATCTGCGCGCTCGTCTGGTACATGCTCTCTTGCATGTAGTTCATGTAGTTCTGCAGGAACGAGTTGAACATGATTCCCATAAAGAACACGAACATGCCGATGAAGACGTAGGCGAGCGGGGTATAGAAGTACGCTTTGAATTCGCGCTTGAAGATCGTGCAAACGTTTTTGAAGAACATATTTTTCTTCTCCAGTTCTAGTGCTGCGTGTGAGCTTGCGACTCACCGGTGATGATCTTGAGATAAGCTTGCTCAAGCGAATCGCCCGCGCCGCCGCGGGTCAGGTTATCGACAGTGTCATCGACCATAACTTTGCCGTGATTGATGAGGACGACTTTGCGGCAGGTCATCACGACCTCGGGCAAGATGTGCGTCGAGAGGATGACCGTATGGGTCCCGGCGAGATCCTTGATGAGATTTCGGATCTCGACGATCTGAACCGGGTCGAGGCCAACCGTAGGCTCGTCGAGGATGACGACTTCGGGATCATGAACCAACGCTTGCGCGATTCCGACGCGTTGCTTGTAACCTTTGGAGAGCGTGCCGATAATGCGTTTCTCGTTTTCTTTGAGACCGCAGCGCTCGACGACGAAGTCGACGCGTTCTTTGCGACGGCTCTTCTCGAGATGTTTCAGATCGGCCACGTACTCGATGTATTCGCGGATACGCATCTCCAGATAGAGAGGGGGATTTTCGGGCAAATACCCGACGCGTTTTTTGACTTCGAAAGCGTCGTCGAAAACGTCGAAGCCCGCGACCTTCACGGATCCCGACGATGCGGGCATGAAAGCACTGAGGATTTTCATCGTCGTCGACTTGCCAGCGCCGTTCGGTCCGAGCAGGCCGAGGATCTCGCCTTTCGCGACGTTGAAACTGATCCCTTGGACCGCAGAAAAATCACCGTACTTTTTCACCAAATTGCTGACTTCGATCACAGATTCCTCCGCCCCGAGGCCGGGGTACCCCAAGTCTCAAACTGACCCCTATCAAAGTCAAGGGCTTGGGGTACAATGAAGGATGAAGGAAACGTCATCTTGGAAATCGATCTTCTCAATCTCTACCGAGACTTCCTCCTGCCGTTGACGCCGAACAAAGCCGTCTCCGACCTGCTGGACGTCATCATGACCGGCGGAGAGACCACGCAGGACTTCGCGGGCGCCGTCGAGAAAGACGCAGAGATCAGCGAATGGGTGAAGGTCTCGTCGCAGCGCATTGTGAAGAACGCACGCAGCAGCTCCACCATGGAGTACAAAGTCTCCGTCCTCGGACTCAACCGCGTCCGCAACATGCTCGTCGGTCGCCATATCGAGCGCGCCATCGTTCCGGAGAACAAAACCTTGCTCGCACTCATGATCCAGGAGCGCGAGAAGAACAAGGATCCATCGAAAAAACCCAAGGATGCCTCGGCGACGGCCCCCGAAGAGGAAGAACAGAAATCGATCCCCGACTTCCTCGCGTTCGAGAAATATCTTCCCTACTCGATCCGCGCGGAACGCGCCGCCATCGAACTCAAGTATTCCTTTCCGGGACAAGGTTTCGCTGCCGGAGTGCTTTTCGACTACGTGAGGGCCTTCCTCGCGAACCTCGATATCGAAGCCAAGGTTCAGGAACAACGCTTCAAGAAACCCGAACGTTTCGTCGAGGAACTTTTTGTCGACGGCCTCCGCTGCGCGATCGCCGCGAACGAGATCTCGAACTTCGTGCAGATCCGTTACCAAAAAAATATCTTCTTCAGTTCCATCGTCCGCAACATCGGCAAGGCGCTGCTACTGGCCTACGATCCCGAAGGTTACGAGCGCGTGGGCGCCACCTACCGCGAAGCCGTCAAAGCGGGCGTCCCCATTAAGAGCTACGAAGCCGAGGAAGACGAATTCGATCTCGATCACGCGCAAGTCACCGCGCTTTACATCGGACGCGTGCCCTGTTTCCGCGGACTCGAGAAAAGCATCGACTATCATCACAACCCGCGACTCCTCAAGTCGCGGGATCGCGAACAGTACGCGCTCTCGAGCGTCCTGCGCTTAGCGGGCCTTCTCGTGACGGCGTATCAAGATCGACGCTTGAAGGAGATGGACATCTCACGCCTTCCCGATCGCAAGATTGTCGAAAGCGAAGTCTTCCAAGCACTCAAGCTGACGTCCGTGGAATGGGAAAAAATCAAGACCAATTACGCGCTGTCGCTCTTGAAGCTCGGTCTGTAGATCTTTAAGCCGCGGTCATCTTGAGACGCTCAACCTGAGCCGTGAGCAGCTCGATCTGCGCTTCTTTTTGCGACTTGATCTCGTTGAGCTTCTTGTTCTGCTCTTGGAGATGCTTCATGCGAGCGTTGAGCTCGTTGAGACTCTCTTTGAGATCCGCGTCGGTCAAAGGTTCGCGACGTTCTTTCATCAAGCGTTTCACGTCGGCCGCAAGAGCCTCGGAGAGTTTGCGATGCGTTTCGAGTTCGTTTCTAATCGCTTCGTACTTCTTGGCGAGTTCAGGATCTGCCGACGACGACACGTCTTCGAGTTCGACGGTCTCAGGCGGCGTGTACGAGCTCAGGGACGATCCGGTAGCGGGCTGCTGCGCCTTGGATATTTCGCGGGGCTTGTCGCCCAGCACGTTGGGCTCGAAGAGTTCTTTTTTCTTCGTGGGTGCAACGGGAGCGGGAGTCGGCGCGGGAGCAACGGGGGGGGCAAGTTCGAGCGTCGTTTTGGGACTGAAGTTTTCTTCGACCTCGGAGATGGGGTCGAGAGTTTCGTCGAGCTCAGTCGAAACTTTCGCCTTCACATATGAGAAGAAGTAAGGATCGACCTGAACGCTTTGTCCTTTGGTGAAGGCGATCGTAGTAAGAATGAACGCATGAGGCGCGGGACCAGGACTCGCGCTTCCGCCTAAAAAGATGAGGTTGCTC
Source organism: Bdellovibrionota bacterium (assembly GCA_039920645.1). GTDB lineage: Bacteria > Bdellovibrionota > UBA2428 > UBA2428 > UBA2428 > CAMCVE01. Next base: position 10,379 of record JBDSDI010000250.1, read on the forward strand.
GTGACCTTTGCTACGTTGAGAATATCCGAGCGGTGAGCCGGAGCGCTCTTGCCCTGGCCTTTGACTTGCGAAAGCGTCGCTCCGAAATCCTCGAGAAAGGCGGCGTTGCGCATGTCGTCGGCTTCGAGAGAAACGGCAAGGATTAATTTCCCCGAGTCCATGCCATAGCAGAGCTTGAAGGGCTTGATGACGTTGGGCCCCGTAGGCGTGTTCTTCACGTGCGAAGAACTCAGTGCGACGAGAGCGCGCTTGAGCTTCTGAACGTCGGCGCCGAACTTCGAAACGAAGCTCGTAAGTTTCATCACGAGCTGGTTGAAGTCCTTGATGCTCTGAATGGATTCGAATGCGGCTTTCCCGCCTGTATCGAGGAACCATTTCAAATCGAGTTCACCGTCGAAATGATGGAAAGCGTGAGCTAAGCCCGCAGCGAGGAACATGTCACAGCGATCGATCGGCGGTAAGAAGCCGGTCAGCGCGTCGTGGAGGAAAGGATCGGCCGCATCTTCGGGCGCGGGTTCACCCAGCAGGAAGACGGGACCTTCGAAACCTTTGGCTCGTAGTTCCTTAAGACCCTCGAAGCCCGGCGATGAAGAACTGAACGCGTCGACGAAAAACGTCACGCCCGCGTCGCTCCAATACTTCTCAGGCACCTCGGAAAGGGCGCGCGCAACCTGCACGCGATACTTCACGTGATAACGGGACTCAATAAAGGCTGCACTCAAGCGCGACTGAACTCGGGTGTCGTCGCTGAGTACCCAGACCTGTCTCATAAACTCTTTATCGACAAAACCTCATTTTTTTCTTAGCCATATTGATCATGAAGTTCTTCCTCGACACCGCAATCACTAGCGAACTGCGTCAAGGCGTGGCCACCGGCCTCGTTGATGGCGTCACCACCAACCCTTCCCTCATTGTTCAAAGTGGTCGCAAACTCGAAGATGTCGTGAAGGAAATCACAGAGATCGTCGATGGTCCCATCAGCGTTGAAGCCATCAGCACCGACGCTGCAGGGATGTACACGGAGGGCAAAAAGTTTGCCGCCATGCATAAAAACATTGTGGTAAAAGTGCCCCTTACCGAAGCTGGACTCACTGCGACAAAACGCATGTCCCAAGAAGGTATCCGCGTGAACGTGACGCTCTGCTTTAGCGCGAATCAAGCGCTCCTCGCCGCAAAAGCTGGCGCCTCCTACATCTCACCTTTCGTCGGTCGCCTCGACGACATCGGCCAAGACGGTATGCAGCTTATCCGGGATATCGTCCAGATCTACAAGAACTACAACTTCAAGACAGAGGTCCTCGCAGCAAGCCTTCGTCATCCTATTCACATTCATCAGTGTGCCCTTGCTGGCGCTCACGTCGGAACCTTTCCTTTCAAGGTTTTCCAGCAGCTTTTCAAACATCCTCTGACCGACATCGGTCTGGAGAAGTTCCTGTCCGACTGGAAAAAGGCGCAAGGCTGAGTTCCTCCGAGCGTCAAACAGAGCGCGGGGCGCGTCCCGGTGTTCTGAGTTAGAATTATCGGAATGGCCCAAGGAAACCCCGACGATCTCCACGCGGAGCTCAATTGTTTTTTCGTCTCCGCCGGAAGACACGACAAAGATCGCATCGAACTTCAGTTCGGTTTCGACGGCTTGCTCTCGAGCCGCGAAAACGCTTTTTCCTACACCGTCGATTCGGTCCTTTTCCTTCCGAAGAGTCTGAGTCTCAGCTACGACCAAGCGGGCATCCGCGAAGACATCCAGAGTTACGTGCGCCTCCACACGCACGTCAGCAACCCCGAGAGTCTCACGAGTTTCGTGCGCGTCGATGAACGCCTTAAGCTTCTCAAGAACGACTTCAACGACGAAACGCTCAGAAATTTCGGCATCGACTTCCAAGGTTTCCTCAAAGCCAACGACAAGAAAATCCGCACGAAGCTTCGTCAGCTCAGTACCTGCATCGTCGACGAGGTCTCCGGACAGGATCTCGAAGCGCTCCGCCTGGAACTGCGCGAGGTCGAACATTTGCTCGAGGACTTCCGTTCAATCATCAAAGCGCGCAACCTCGAAGGCTATCTTCCCGATGATCTTTTCGACCGCAAGCTCGATCACGACCTCCTACTGCTGAACGAGTACCTCTCGCACCTCTTCGTGCAGTATCTCGGCGATCTCTACGCCGTCACCGTCGGTGCGCCCTATCTGCAGTCGATCTCCGATGTTCTTAAGATGATCGCCAACGACGAAGCAAAGATGCGCGAAAAGAACCGCTTCGTCCTCGACGAGCGCCACGGTCCTACGAGTTCTCGCGACTTCGATCTCTACCCGCGCCGCATCAGCATTCTCAAAAAATATTTCCAGAGCCCGCTCTTCATTCAGGAATCGAGCTCGTCCCTCGAAACACGCATGCTCATTCCCGTGTACAGCGTAGCCGCCGCGCTGGCCGCCGGATTTGCGATTATGGTGCAGCTCTACCAAGCCCGGTCGCTCGGGGAACGCGTCGGAATCAACTCCATCGCCCTGATTTCTATCGGTGTCATGGCGTACGTCGCCAAAGACTTGTTGAAGGATTGGATGAGAAAGTCCCTCCTTAAAACGAGTGGCCGCTGGTTTCCGGACGAAAACCGAAAACTCTTCCTCGTGAAGCAAAATAAAAAGGTCAAGCTCGGCCAGATCGGAGAATCGCTCAAGATTTTCGATTCCGAAAAACTTCCCGAGAAGCTCAAAGAGATTCGTTATCGCAGCGCGACCGACCGCTTGGAACGCGATCTCGGCGAAGAAGTGCTGCACCTGAGAAAACGCGTCACGCTCGACCTCGACGCGCTCGAAACCCAACGCGAGTTTCCCTGGGGATTCCGCGAGATCATCCGTATCAAACTCGACCGTCAGATGACCCAGATGGACGATGCGTTTAAGAAAATGTACTTCATCAACCGTCTTGGGTTTCCGGCGCAGAAGCAGACCCACCGGGTCTATCACATGTATCTCGCGACCTGGATCCGTGCCCAAAACGGAGATCCACTTTCGCCGGCCGTGAAGCCCGCCTTCAAAGCCTTTTTGCTAAGCATGGACAAAACCGGTATTCTTTCCTGCGAACCCGTCTCTTGGGATATAAATGGCGAGATTCCTCCGACACCTTAATGTTTTCGTAACCACGGCGCTCGTCATCGTGCTGTCGTCGTTCTCTTATTGCGTTTGCGCGGAGCCTTTGAATAACCTCATCGCTCCCCAAATCGGAATCATCCGCATGAACGAGACGCGGATCAGCTCCGCGAATACGTCGTCCCAAGTGACAGACCTCCGCTACACCCTGCGCGTGGACTTCATGAACATCGAGAGCCACCTCTCGGTCAATCTTAGCGCAGCCACAGGTGGGGGTTATTCGGACTACGGCTTGCAAGCCCGCATCTTTGATACGGCAAAACTCATCGACGATTCCGCGACCTTAATTTTCTACGGCCTCGGTGGAGGCTTCTCCTATTCCCCCGGGTTCCACGTCGAAGGCGTCACGAAAGCTCAACCCTTCGTCGATACGTTGTTTTCTGCTTTCGCACGCATTCAGTGGGACACGGGATCGCAGTGGGGCATCTTTACGGAATTCTCTTACGAAGGCATCATCAAGCGCGCGGTGAACGGGGACGGCGCCACAAAAGCCGGCATCCGCGGAATCTCGAATCGCTATGCGATGATCGTCGGCATCCCCTTCGAAGTGGACCTCTAGCTCTGGCGTGACTTAATGATAGAAGCGTTGGACGCTGACAACCTTGCCGACGATTTTTACTTTTTCCGAAGGATCGAGTTCGATCGGAGACATCTTTGAGTTGTGCGGGATAAGGCGCAGAGGAGCGCCCTTGGTCTTCGGAAGTTCAAGCTCTTTGACGGTGGCTTGGCCTTCGTAGTCCGCAACCACGAAATCTCCGCTGCGAACCCGCGCGCCTTTGTGCACGATGATCAAGTCACCTTCCTGAATGCCGGCATCGATCATGCTCTCGCCGCGTACGCGCAGCGCGAAGAGATCCTGAGGTCCCGCACGTTCCTTGAGCAGCTCGGGCGTGACGGTTACGGCGCCGAGTGCGACCTCGAAAGCGTCGTGCAGGGAACCCGCCGCGACCTCTCCGAGAATCGGAACAGTGAGAACGGGAACTTGTCGGTTCTGCGCCAGACGAAGTTTGCGTCCGTCCTTCTCGAGCGCGCCGCTCTCGACGAGCGCCTGAACGTGGTCCTGAATAGTACCCACGGCCGACACGTTCATCGCTTTCGCCATGTCGCGGTAGCTGGGGAAACGCTGCTCTTGGCTCACGTAGGTTTGGATGAATTCAAGCAGTTCGCGTTGTCTCTCGGTCAGCATGAGATCTCCTTGTCGTTGAAGAGTTCGTCTTCGTGCGAAGCGCACGAAGGGTTTTAAAAGGGGTCGTTTCTAAAAGACCGTCGCCGCGTCGCACGTTCCAGTGCTGAGGCGACGTCCATTCGACGCGTAAGTTCACTCCGAGAATCTCACAGGCTTTTTCGTGGACCCACAACAGATGCGTGCGCGTCTTCTCGGCACCGAGTTGCCAGCGGCGCATCCACGCGCGCGCTTTGTGTTCGGACTTGAAACGTTCGAAACCGCGAAGCAGAACGCCTTCGCAAAGCGAGCTATCGAGAAGCATTTGGACGAGTTCAGGCAGCGCCTCTTCGCGCGAAGCCTTGAGCCAGAAGACGCGCTTATCGGCGACGGCCTGACGAAGTTCGCGAGGGAAACCGCCCACGAAGAGCTGTCTCTCGTCCGGACCTTCGACAATCACCCAGGGTCTTAGGACAGCACTCGACGATAGCGATTCATGCACGAAAGCCAAAGAAACCCCTAGCCCTCCGTCGCCTGCCTTTGCTAATGCCTCAAAAACCATACAAATTTACGGTAACCCACAAGAGGACATTCTGGCAAGTCCCCTCCAAAGGGACCCGAGAACGCCGGGCTTCTGACGCAACCATGCTTCATTCGAAGCTCAAGAAGATCCGATAAGAAGAGATGAGCTCATCCAAAAATTGTTTCTACGTTTTCGGACTCCTGCTCCTTCTTCTCATCGGAACGCTTTTCAGCGACCACGCGAAAGCGCAGGGAACAGGGGCTTTCAAGATCAACCCGAGCGGCATCTCCGGATCCGCAGGCGCAGGCGTCGCCCTCTTCGACGTGAAGAAACCAAGTACGTCCTTCGAACTCGATCAAGGCATCTACGCCGCCGTCCAAGGCGAGCGCGGTCTGGGCTTTTTGCATCTCTATCTTACGATTTCGCTGAGCTTCCTCACGACGCAAGGACAAACCGCGTACAAATACTCGACGCTCGCCGGCGATATCTACACCGGCAGCGACGTGAACTTCACCACGCAAGTCTTCCAAGGCGGACTCGGCGTGAAGTTCAAGCTTCTCCAGGCGTACTGGGTGCGGCCTTATGTCGAAGCGGGCGGCACAGGCGGCTACTACCAAATCACGTACTCCAACATTGCCGGCAAAGTCACCGGTCCCGGCACCGCGGCCAAAGACAAAGACGCGATTCTTGATTTCGGAACTTACTACGAAGGCGGTGTAGAACTTTCATTCTCGCCCACCTTCGGAATTCAGGCCGCCGCACGCTTCACGAATAACAAGACCAAGCCCTTCGTAACACTCGACAAGCAGCGCATCGAATACACCAGTGAGATCTACTACCTCTCGGTTCTCAAAAACTTCTGAGCAAAAAAAAGCGCGAGAAGGAGTTCCGAAGAACATTCCTTCTCGCGTTCTGAAAAACGGGCAGTTCGTCGAAGCTTTTGAAGTTTCCCTCGACGGCTGTTGGGCAATACCTTGCCTATTAGCCTTTGGGTCCAAAGAACCATTTAGAGTTCTACTTTTTTGGCCTCTGGCTTCTGCCAGCAATCATGTCCTTATAGAAGCAAAACGTGTACCATTTCCTAACGGGCAAGAATGCAGTGCTCGGATGCGACGCTCTTTCCTAGCGGAGGCATCCCACCTCAAGACGTCGTCAGAAGCCCCATCGCGCCCTACGCTGACCCGCGATGTTTTCTCCCTCTCTCGCGTTCTGAATTTTTATCTGAACATCACGCCGCGAAGCTTGAAGACGATCGCGTCGTAGCTTTTCTGCACTTCGCCCGCTTGGAGAGTGTCCTTGCGGAAATTCGAATAGGCTTCGAAGTTGTCGCGAGGATCCGCGCGCTGGGACGCTTCTTGACGTTCGCTCTTCAATTGAGTCGCGAAACGATCCATTTCCGCAGCGAGTCCCGCGGGAACTTTCGGGCTGTAGTAAGGCGAAATACTGAGTTCCCGAAGAACCGACCATTGCAGAAGAAGCTGCACGATTCCGGTCGCGGGACCCGAATCGACGTACTTCTCGATCGCTTTCATCGAACGCTTAGCGGGCGCACGATTCGCTTGCGAGGTTTCAGATTTCACGAGCGCACTGACCGCAGCATACGACGACGTGTATTTGCACCCGAAGCGCACGAGCAACGCGTAGTCTTCATCCGGGACGGCCGCGGGAAGTTTCGCGAGATATCCTGCCGCTTCCAGGCGCATCGCGCGTTCTTTTCTCCAGTCGATCCGCTCGAGGAGCTGAGAGATTTTCTGCGGGTCGCGCGTGGTGGCGCCCGCAGAAGTTTCTTTCACGAGCGATTCGAAACGCTTGCTGTCGACCGCGCACAAGGGCGCATCTTTTTCCCAACGCACCAAAAACTGCCGGAACTCTGGAGAAAGCGGTGTTGGCGCGGAGCGTGTCGCACAAGAAACGGTGATCAACACGGTGAGCCCGCTCAGGAGCGGCAAAGACTTCAAGTTCTTGAAAGGGCTGGAGAAAGATCTCATGCGCTCAGTCTAATCCTGAGGCCCCGAAAAATTTGTGTGGCCACGTCAAAAATCTTCTCTTGCGCGAACCATACACTCGTATGGTATCTTGATCGTATGTGGTTAACGAGCTTTCTCCCCCAAGGCCCCCAAAACCCCGAGACCCAGAACTTCCTCGACCTGTGTCTTCACCTGAGCCCCGACGTTTTCGTCGACAGCTCGGGGACGCGAGTCGTGGTGAATCTGCAGACCGTGGTGAGCTACTGGCAGATGGGTCGTGTGTTGTCGGACCCCGACAATGCACGACACCCCTTCCTTCAGCATCTCAAACTTTTGCGTGAAGCCCAACACCGGATCCAGAAAAGCGCTGAATCCGCTCGACCCTCTGCGTTCGTGCTCGCCCCCTCCCCGAGCGTGGCCGCATGGGGACTCGAGCAGGAGCGCAGCAATTCGGAGCTGCTCGTGATTCTCAATCCTCTCGAAATCCAAAAACGTTTTCAGGAACTTGCACCCGCGAGTCTGACCGCGCTCTTGCAGGACAAGCTCGATTCCTCTTCGGAACTCGCGAAGTCCTGGCGCATCTTTCTTGAGGATCTTGACTACCTCGGCATCCGCGACATTTTGGCGCTCAAACAACTTTTCCAAGATCCTTCCCTGAAGAAGTCCTGCTTTGAGAGATTTCCTGCTCTCGCGCCTCTGCTCATGCAGCGACTGATTCTCGGGAGCAAAGATTTCTCACTGCAGGCTCATCGCCCGCAAGACGAGATGTCGGCCGCGTTCTTTCCCTCACTCGAAGATGAGATGGGAAGTCCCTCGGCGTCGGACCTCGTCGTGCGCATCGATGAGATTCTGCGAGTCTGGCAGTTGAGGCTTGAGGCGCGCAAGTCTCACCTGCTCGGACTCGAGATCACGCTCGGTTTCCGCAAACCCTTCACGCGCAATCGCAAGACGGGACGCATGGAGACCGAGATCACCGAGCATCCGCTCGAGTTGAAGTTCACGCAAGGACTTCGCGATGCGAGCGAAGTGACCGCGCTCGTACGCGAGAAACTTCTCTCGATGCCACCGGAAGAGTCGCGGCTTTTCGTTCTCCCTTTGGAGAGCGTGAGACTCTTCTCGATGGGGATCGAGCGTCTCCAAGACCGTCAGCTCTCGCTCTTTGAGCAAGAGCACGAAGCGAGTCTCGAGAAATGGAAAATACTTCTGGGGCGCCTCCAAGCTCGGAGCCACAAGGGCCTCGAGATCACGGTCGGCTCCTTCGAAGGCGCAGACACCTATTGGCCCGAAGACAGTTTTCAATGGAACGAATGGAAAGGAAATGAAATCGATGACAAAACTCAACACCACCCGAACCCAACTTTTCTTGAACAACCTCGAAGGCCCTTACTCTTCCACGAGAACCCGCGGCCTTATCGCGCTGATCTC
>JBDSDI010000251.1:0-9079 GCA_039920645.1 Bdellovibrionota bacterium
CCTGAGCACGGACGACTCCGCACTCGTTTCTTATTTCTTCTCGGACCAGTACGCGACCAACGATGTCGCTTATCGCGACTTCCTTTCCTTTATGTTCGGAGCCGTGGTCGTGGCCGCGCCCTCGTCCAGCATGGAACTTTGGACTTCACCTCCTTCGGGGTGCTACCTGAGCTCGACCTTCAACAACGTCGCCTCGTCGAATGTCGGCGTCCGCCGATTCTTGGACGCTGGCAACATCACTCTCGAAGCTACGAACGGAACTCCACAAGAACTTTCCAAAAATGAGACCCATAACTACTTCTTCCCCACCGCCCTGGTTTCCGGTTCGTATACGATCAGAAGCCCTGGGATGAAAAACGGCGCACTCGCCTACGATCAATCGTTCGAGGTCCTCCCCAAAGGCGGAGGCATCAAGGTCTACACCTTTCTCAATCCTGGAGAAGGCGCGACCCCAACCGAACAACCACTCGCTAGCCCCGCGACCCCCGTCGCCGGTAACGCCAACTACAAGATCATCTTCAACCGCCTTTCCACCAACGTGATCAGCTTCCAAGCTCCAGCAGGAACCAATTACGTTCGTCTGCGCTTGCGCGACGGCAGCAACACCGCCGGCGGCGACGTCACCTGTTTCTCAAAGGTTGACGAGCCGATGCTGGTCGAACAAGGCGTTCTCTATACCTTCCGCACGGGAACCCAAGGCCATATGGAACTTGATTTCGTGAAGACGTCGGAGATCAGTGACGTCAATAAGCTCAAACACGGAACGATCATCAGTTCGATGAGACACTTCCAGGGAACTTTCGAATACACGAACCGCGACGGCATCAAAGTGACCGACAACGTCGGTCTCGTCGAATTCCGCTAGACTCACGACTTAAGAACGAAGGCGACCGGGAATATCGGACGCCTTGATCTTGGTCTGTTCGCCCGTTTTCATTTCTTTGAGAGTCCACAGATCGCTGGAAAGTTCTTCCGCGCCCACCACCACGGTGAACGGCGTTTTGAAACGATCCGCTTCCTTGAACTGAGACTTGAAGGATCCGAGGGAAAGCGGCATCAACACCCGCAGGCCCGCCTTGCGCCAGGCGATCGCCGCTTTTTGGACCGCGACCCAGGCGGCTTCGTCCGCACAAACACAGTAGAGGTCGCAGAACGCACCGAACTCGGGCAGGAGTTTGTGGGTCTCGAGGAAATTTTGGAGAGTGACGTCACCAAGACCAAATCCGGTGCCGCTCAGTTCGTTTTTAGAGAACAGACCCAGCAGATTGTCGTAACGACCACCGCCGAAGAGCGCGCGATTGTTTTCGGGCGATATATCAAAGGCTTCGAAGACGACGCCCGTATAATAGTCGAGACCGCGCATGATGGAGGGATCGAAGACGACGGATTGCGAAACTCCGAGCCTGGCCAGGGTCGCGAAGAGGTCGGTGATTTCCTGCGACGCCACTCCGGGAAAATCGACGCCGACCGTTTCGAGGCGCATCGCGAGGAACTTATCGAGGGCAACGCGTTTGTCGCCAAGTCCGAGTTTTTCGAAACGATCCCAGAATTCCGCGGGTTCCATCTTGGCCTTCGCGTCGATAAGACGAGCCAGAGCGCGGGACTGCTCTTCGTCTAGCCCCATTTCGGTTTTGAAGACATGATCGACCAACGTGCGGCTGTTGACGCGGATCTGCAGGAAAGACTCTCCGCCGAAAGCGCGGAAGATCTCGACCGCGAGCTGAATGAGCTCGGCATCTCCGAAACGGCGGTCGCCGCCGAGAACATCGACGTTCAACTGCCAAAATTCCCGCAGGCGCCCCCGCTGGGGACGCTCGTAACGCCAGCAGTTCGGAATACTGAACCAACGCACGGGTCGGGGTTCTTCGTTGATCCTCGAGGCCACCATGCGCGCCAGAGTAGGCGTCATTTCGGGACGTGCCGCAATTTTGCGATCGCCGCGATCGACCATCGAATAGAGCTGTTGATTGACGAGTTCCGAACCGGATTTGGCCTCGTAAAGCTCGAAGGGTTCGAAAAGGGGACCGTCATATTCCAGATACCCGAAACCCTGCACCACTTCGCGAATCTTATGGAACATCCAAGACTGAAGGCGTTTTTCGGCCGGAAAAAAATCTCGGGTTCCTTTGTAAGGATTGGTGCTGAGGAAGGACATCACAAAAATTATAGAACCCGCGCCTGAATGAGACAAGGGATCTTGCTTGATACTGACCCCAGCTTTAAGCTCATCTCTCCATGGCACATTATCGCACGCACTCCGCATCCGAGCTCAATTCCTCCCTCGACGCTAAACCTGTCGTGCTGTCCGGCTGGGTTCATCGTGTCCGAGATCACGGCGGACTGAGCTTCTTCGACTTGCGCGACCGTTCCGGTCTCTGCCAAGTTCTGATTCCTCAGAGCCTCGCCGCCTCCGCTCCGAAGCTTCGCGCCGAATTCGTCGTGCGCATCGAAGGTATCGTGCGCAAACGTCCCGACGGCATGATCAACCAAAAAATGGCTAGCGGCGCGATCGAGGTCGAAGCGACCCAGATCACGGTGCTCGCCGAAGCCGAAGTACCCCCTTTCCCCATCGACAGCGACACCGCGAACGTGCTCGAAACGACGCGTCTCAAGTACCGTTATCTCGACCTTCGCCGCGAACAGCTTCAGAAAAGCATGATTCTTCGTCATAAACTTCTGCAGTCGTGCCGCCGTTTCTTCGGCGACAACGGATTCCTAGAAATCGAGACTCCCATTCTTTACAAGAGTACGCCCGAAGGCGCACGCGACTACCTCGTTCCCTCTCGCGTCCATCCCGGACAGTTCTACGCGCTTCCTCAATCGCCTCAGACGCTCAAACAGTTGTTGATGATCGCGGGCTTCGAGAGATATTTCCAAGTCGCGCGCTGTTTCCGCGATGAAGATCTTCGCGCCGACCGTCAACCTGAGTTCACTCAGCTGGACTTAGAAGTGAGCTTCCTTGAGCGCGACGAGTTCCTGCTCATACTCGAAGCGTTCGTGAAACAAACCTGGAAAGAGTGTTTAGGCGTGGACCTCAAGACTCCCTTCACGCGTGTTTCTTACAAGGAAGCGATCGAATCCTACGGTTCCGACAAACCCGACCTTCGTTTCGGCATGAAACTCAAGAACGTCTCGGCGCTCATGAAAAACTCTCAGTTCAAAGTCTTCGCTGGCACCGTTCAGAACGGCGGAGCAGTCGTCGCCTTGCCCGTGCGTGCTGCGGAACTCAAAGCCGAAGGCCTTGCCCATCCCGAATGGAGCCGCAAGTTCTTCGACTCCCTGAATGCCGTCGTTGCACCTCACGGTCTTAAGGCGGTCGCATGGGCGCGCGTGCAAGCCGATACCTGGCAATCTCCAATCGCGAAGTTCTTCACGCCCGAAGAACTCAAAGCCATCGAGAAAGAACTCGATCTCAAGGAAGGCGACTACGTCTTCTTCGGCGCCGAAGGTGCACCCGATGTCTACAATGCGATGGGACAACTCCGTCTTCATGCCGCGCGCGAATGCGGACTGATCAAAGTGGGAGACCTCTCGAAGTGGGCCTTCACCTGGGTTCTCGACTTCCCGCTCTTCGAATGGAATGCCGAATCGGGTCGTCTCATGGCCGCGCACCATCCTTTCACGCGCCCTAAGAAAGCCGACGAAGCGAAGCTCCTTTCCGGCGACCCGAAGCAACTCAAAGAAGTCGAAGCCGAAGCCTACGACTTGGCCCTGAATGGATTCGAGATCGCGGGTGGAAGTCTGCGTATTTTCGATCCTAAGGTGCAGGCGGCGATGTTCCAGGCGATAGGCTTTTCAAAAGAAGAGGCGGAAAAACAATTCGGCTTCTTCATGGAAGCGCTCAAGTACGGAACACCTCCCCACGGCGGCATCGCTTTCGGGATCGACCGCGTCGCGATGCTCATGTCCGGATCGGATTCGATCCGCGACGTCATCGCCTTCCCCAAAACGGCGCGCGCAAGCTGTCAAATGAGCGAAACGCCGTCTACCGTCAGCCCGGACCAGCTTGCTGAGCTGCGACTCCAAGTCGTTCGTTCCGCGGAATAGTTCGAAGCGCGCTTCTTAACGATCCGTGGGACCGAGCCAGAACACAATTCTGGACTGGTCTCCCGGGATCGTGCGATCGCTCTCGGCGGCTGAGCCTGTAAAATCCGTTAGCGGAAGCGTTCGGATATTGCTGAGCAGTCCTTCATAAGACGCCTTGGGAATCGTAAAGTGGAAATAACGTCCTCCGCGATAAAGTGCGCCGAACTCGAGTTCACCCGCGTTAACGGCTCCTAGCTCCTTCAGCCACGCGAGAACTTTCTGGCTCATACGGTCCGGATCCTGAGCGCGCGCTCCCCAGCGGAAAAAGATCTTCGTGGTGGGCGATGCCACCTCGTCAGGTACGGGAACTTTCGCCACGACGACAGGCTTGGCGGGTTTGTTTTCGACGGGCACAAGGATCTCAACCGGCTTGGGGGTAGATATTGTCGCCGGTGTGGTTTCGATCTTCGGCTCCACTTTGAGTTCAGGCTTCGCGACCGCAACAGGCACCGGCGGTTTCGCCGTCGTGAGCTGCGCGCGTTTTTCTTCCATGAAACTCAAGATTTTTTGCGGAATTAGGAGCAAAGACTCTGATTTTTCCTCTTTTTCTTCGAGAGCCTGCTTCAGGACCGACGTGTCCGCAGCGACGACGACGGGAACGGGTTTCGGAGAAGGAGGAACACCCTTAACAGGGCCAGGAGGAGGAGCCGCAAAGTTCGGCGGCTCGGAGAAGGTTTTCGGAGCGGCGGCATGGGGCGCTGTCGCGACTTCAATAGGAACCCGCGACGTCGAAGAACTGATGAGCTTGCCAAGATAAGGTGTCGAGATCACGCCGATGAAGACGACGATACCCAGGCCCAATGATCCGACCACTCTCATCGGAAGAGGAATGCGTCGGATTCCGAAACCCGAAGGAATCTCTTCGATCACCGGATTCTCTTCCCAGTCCAACGGCGTCGGCAGCTTCTGCATACGCGCCTCGAGAAGAGAGAAGCGGAATTTCTCGGTTCTCTCGAAGACCCGATGACAACGATCGCATTCCCCGAGGTGTTTCTCGAACGACGACATCGGATAGATGCCCAGTCGATCGGTCCACGCCTGCCTTGTCACAACATCGAGCAGATAAAGATCGTTGCGCGCGCAGTCGCGCGTGGGACGGTCCAGCAGATCTTCGGGACTGACTTGTTCCAGCAGCGCATCGAGCGCAAGGAAACGAACGCGCGCCTCGCTCAATCTCAATAGATAAGCGATATTCTGCCAGCCGAGATTTTCCACGAAGAGTCCGCGCAGGAGGATATCGTTTCTCCACTCGCTCGGATCAAGCTTCAGCATGCGCACCCAACGGTTCAGCAGCCAGCGAAGACGCGTCTCGGAACGCTCAAATTTCTTGGACCGAAACGACTGCTGCGCGCGCGAAAAAAGTTCTCCGAGGTCGTCGGGAAATTCGCCATTCGTGTAGCCGATTAAATTGAGGAACATTAGAGGGACTTTTTTGTCCGAAGACGTTGTCGGTTCAAGCATCGCGCATCGCCAGCATGTTCCCCAGGAATACCGCACTGTTGCTGAGATTCTCCTGATTCTCGTATCCGAAACCGTCGAGCTGCGATCCTTCGCGGAAAGAGAAAGGGTCTACAAAGAAGAGGTTCAGAAATCCATCGAAACACCAGCCCAGGGGATGACCTGCGCAGGTGGCAAGACGCGTTTCGAAATTGGCGCCGGAAAGTCCGGGTATCGCATGGCCCTGCAGAAGCGCGTAATGAATTTCGGTCGAAGCACCGAGTTTCGTTTCGATCCAGGGTCCTCGTTGGTCAGCAGGTAGATCGTCCCAGTGCAAATTGGAAACTTCGACGACCCCGAGCGAGGTCCAGCGTGCGAGAAGCAACGCAAGTGCCCAGCGTCCGACCGCGATGACCGTGGGACGATCCTTCGCCAACAGGGTGTTTATGATCTTACCTATCTCCGTCATCTTACTCGCAAGCTGGCGCGCATAGAGCACTTCTTCAGGGAAAGGTTCCCATGGCCCGCGAAACACCAGGACATCGTGGCGCGAAAGTTTCAAATCGAGACTTGCCATTTGGGCCGGCAAAACGAAAGGCCGATGGACTTCGAATCCTTGAACCTTGAAAGACGCAACGATACCTTCATCGCGCAGCAGACCAGGCCCTTGAAAAAGATACGCGCGTTTTTGCTCAGACATCGTCTAGACCTTCGCTTCCCGTTCTTCGCGATAGCGTTCGAGCGGGAGCCCGAAGAGTTTTTCGCCGCCCGTCGTTCCCACCGGTGTCAACCACTCGCCTTTGATCATACTTTCGAACTTCTTGGCTTCCTGAGGAAGAACGCCCACGAGGAAACGCCCCGGAGCGGCGCTGAAAAGTTCGATAGTTGATAGAGAAGGCTTGAGCTGGATGCCAATCCCGCTCCACAATCCCATCTCCAACAGAGTTTCCGCGATGCCGCCCCACATGATCGGGCGAAGATCGGTAATGATCTGCTCCTGGATACAACGATAAACGAGATCGTAGAGTTCCATCTGCTGGGCCCAATTGACGCGCGTAACATGGTTCGAGACCACGCGCACGTGCTGAAGAATCGTGCTGCCGAGATCCATGAAAGCAGGGCGGGGACCGACGGCATACAGAGCTTCGCCATTCATCCGAAAACCCGGAAACACGGATTCGGAACGCGCGGAGACTTGTCCTCTCAAATGAACAACGGGCTCGCATTCGTAGTCTTTGAGGAGCGAAGAACTTCGATCGAGAGAGGCTTCGCAGATCTTGAGATTTTCAATGCTGTCCATGGATTCAAAAAAACCCTCGCACGCGAGGATATGAGATCCGAAGTTTTGAATATCTTTCTCCGTGGAGTTAGAGGCGATCGGACGATTGACGGAAAAAGACGCATAGATTGCCGACCGCGGATCAACGGCTCGCGCCACGAGATTGCGATAACAGGTTTCGAGTGCGATCACGGACGCAGACTTCGGATCGGCGGCGGCGGTTGCCGCTGCTCCCGAAACGGCGTCCACGAATACATTCTGATCGCCATTGCGCGCCCATTTTAGAGCGGAGAGAGGAGTATTGAAAGGAGCGCGTTGGGAAACCTCGCGAGCGCGACCGGAACTTCTCCACGAATACTGCAGTTTTCGGGAAAGAGCCCCTTTGCTGCCGAGCTTCGCCAGACGCAAAAGATATTGATCAGGAAAGATCGAAACTTTTTCGAATCCGTAAGTCGGAGTCTTGAGATCCGGCCCCGTCCACGACAAACCCAAGGGCTGAAGTGATTTCGCGTTTTCTCCTAAATTGGGAAGCACGTCGATCCAGGAGAACTCGCGCACGGCGCCGTCACTAGCCTTCACTCCGAAGTTGTCCTTTCCCGGTATCGAAGTTCCCAAAACGCTCACCTCGAAACCGAAATCCCGGAAAGCGTCACGAACTCGGTCCTGATTCCATTGGGAAGAAAAAACGATCCAGCTCTGGGACGAGCTTCTCTCGCCTTCCCAAGCAAAAATTTTTCGAAGAGACTTTTCAGAAATTTCCCAGCTTAAGTGAGTCGCCACGAAATTGCGGAAGCCCGCGAGCCACGATTCCCGTCCCGAGAATATCCAAGGGAGATCTTGCATAAGATCTCGATGGAAATCGATGAGCGCGCCAAAACGGCGCCAGAGCAAAGCATTCTTTGCATGAATCGGATTAAGAGCGAAAAGCTGTGCTCCACCCACGTTCGCTTTTCGAAAATTCTGTTTCCGCTGGGAAATCTGAGAGAAATTCGTGTGATGATGACCGACGTCTATCCAGTGAATCGCGCCACAGTCGTCATCGCTGAAGGATGTGGCTTTGCGTAGGGACGCGTCGAGATCTTTCACGACCGACCCGAGGTCGGAGAAGCGGTGAAAACCCATTATTGCCGAAATGACGCCGGATGGAACGCAGCCTTCGGCCGATCCCACGGAAATTGCGTCGCTGTCGCTTCGTTTTTGAATCGCCGCCAAGCGATCCCGGAAACTGGCTCCTCGACGGGACGGAGCCGGGCCCCGCGCCTGTTGCTCGCGGATTTGATAAGGACGATGGTACGAATCATAGTCGTCACCACTTTCGCTGACGTCCTTGAATCGGGCAATGAGATCAGCCAGCGCGATCGAAGCACTCGAAGCGCTGCCTTCGTTGCGACGGGACCAGGCCCACGTTTCTCCGGGCCTCATGAATCGGATATCTTCCGACTCTTTATCGAAAAGGCCCGAACGTGACTCAAGCATCAGGAGCTTCAAGACGTTCTCTTCGAGCACTTCGATATCCGCGCGCGTCTTAAACTCGTAATGGGTTGCTTCCCAGACTTCGAAGTTCTCGTTGAAACCGGCCTCGCGCAGACACTCTTCGATTAACGTCTCAAGTTCCGAAGAACGCAAACCCAACCGACGTGACTGAAGACATGCGACGTCGCACTCGCGACTGAATGCGAGACTCGAAACTCCGGAGATCCCGATACGTTCGTTCCAGAAGCTCAAGTCGGGCAAACGAGCGGCATCGGTAGACTCAGGCCATTCCACGCAAAGAACGCGGGACTTCCGGAAGGTGATTTCGGGTAAGTTTTGGGCAAGCGCTTTCCAAAGGCGCAAGTCGCCGGGAGGGAGAGATTGAGGGATCTCGCCAAGATTCAGAAAACGAAGAAACTGAACTTTTTGCACCAACCCCTAATTTAGCATTGGCAACCCAAATAGGGAGCGGCAGAATCAGGAACAGCCTATGAACACACGGTTTTTTTTGACTCTTTGCTGCTTCATGTCTCTCGGCGCGTGCTCGTCGAGAACTCAACCTCAAAAAACTCCCAGTGAGGCCGTGAAAGGCTGGGACTACAATCAAGTGCGCAAGGCACGTTCGGCTGAACAGGATCAGGACGCTGTGCGCCCGCCTGCAAAGGGGCCCGAGACCACACTGGACTGCGTCATGATGAGCGCTGTCCAAAAAGCTCAATCGCGAGCGAGCGGTTGTCGCAAAATGGACTCCCGTCTCGGCTACGGTGAAGACACCTTTTGCTGCGACCGCAACTAGAAACGACT
>JBDSDI010000252.1:0-14636 GCA_039920645.1 Bdellovibrionota bacterium
ACTCGATCATGTACATTTTCGCCGTCGCTCTCCAGGACGGACGCTGGCACCACGTGGACAGCTACACGCCCGCCCGCGCCGGTCGTGCCGATACCGTGAAGCTCTGGTCCAAGATCTCGACCGTCGAAGACGCCGAGTGGACCAAGCGCTACCACGATGTTGATCCCGCGAAGAAACAGTTCGGCGGCCGCGTCGAGATCATTATGAGCAATGGCGAGAAAATCGTCGACGAACTGGGCGTCGCGAACGCGCATCCGTTCGGAGCGAAGCCCTTCAAGCGCCCCGACTACATCCGTAAGTTCGATATTCTCACTGAAGGTATCGTGAGCGATTCCGAAGCGGACCGCTTCATGTCGCTCGTTGAGCGCATCGCGGAATTGACGCCCGAAGAACTGCGCCGTCTGACCGTCCAAGTGAGTCCCGAGATCTTGACTCACCGGGAACGCGACTTGCGCGGTATTTTCTAGAAACTCTTCTCTGAACCTCCTCTTCCCACTTATCCATTAGTAAAATTAATGGATAAGTGCATAAATAAATAATTTTGGCTTTTGATCTTTTTTGGATAGAAGCCTCCTCAAGAAAGAACTTCAGAGGAGATTTTAAAATGAAAAACTTCAAACTCGCATCCCTAATCGTCGCCCTCGCCCTGACCCACAGTGCCTTCGCCAACGAAGCCAACATGTTCACCTGCGTCGGCAGCACTGCAAAAAAAGAGAAGGTCGAACTCGTCTACACGAGTACCTCCCTCACCGGGCAACCCACGCTTGCGCTTAAGATCGCCGGTCAGCAAATTCTTCCCGCTAATTCCGAGCAGGACGAAATCTCCGTGCTCTCCGACGAACAAACTGTCAGCGGCACCATGGTTTCGGCTTCGCTGAACCGTCGCCATATCGCGGACGCTCCCGATCTCACCCACACCGTTCTCATCCCCACCGTGATCCTCGATAGCTCTACGAATCACGTGAAATTCGACAGCGTTCTTCTGAGCGGTTACTCGGGCGGTTTCCGTCACTCTCCCCTCGTCGTTCAAGTTCTCTCGAGCGTCGTAAAACTCAAATGCGACGCGAGCTACGCGGCATTTTAATCCTCGTTTCCATCCATTGCCGCGCGTCATAGCGAGGCCCTTGCGGCAGCTCCACAAGTAGATCATTGTGGAGCTGCCGTATGCTTTTCACTAAGAAAAACGCCTCCGAAAAACGTGCCGCCTTTCACCACTCCCTCAACTCAGGAAAGCTTCTGAGATTCCCGGGATCCTTTTCCCCGTACATCGCGCTGATGATCCAAGAAATTGGGTTCGACGGTGTTTATGTTTCGGGTGCGGGACTGGCGAATGACCTGGGACTTCCCGATATTGGTCTCACGACGCTGAGCGAAGTTTCTCAAAGAGCTTACCAAATCGCGCGCGTGACCGATCTCCCTACGCTCGTCGACATCGACACGGGCTTCGGTGAACCGATGAGCGCGGCTCGCACCGTGCGCGAGTTCGAAGATCTCGGTATAGCGGGCTGCCACATCGAAGATCAGATCAATCCGAAGCGCTGCGGTCATCTCGACGGTAAGGGCATCGTTGCGATCGAGGATATGGTCAAAAAAATCCGCGCCGCAAGCAACGCGAAGCGCGATTCCAACTTCGTCCTCATGGCGCGCACGGATGCCGCTGCATCCGAAGGCCTGGAAGCCGCGATCGAGCGCGCAAAGGCTTACGTCGATGCAGGCGCCGATGCGATTTTTCCCGAAGCGATGCGCGACGAAAAAGATTTCGCCGCCTTCCGCAAAGCCATCAAGGTTCCGTTGCTCGCGAACATGACTGAGTTCGGCAAATCGCGCCTGCTCTCAAGGCAGGAGCTCGAGAACCTCGGCATGAACATCGTCATTTATCCGATGACCCATTTCCGATTGGCGATGGGCGCGGTCGAAGCCGGCTACCAAGATATTTTCGAGAAGGGCACCCAAGAACAGCTGCTCGACAAGATGCAGACGCGCAAACGTCTTTACGAATTTCTGAGATACGAAGATTACAACGCCTTTGATCAGGCAGTTTTCAATTTTTCGCAAAAAAACCACGGAGGAAAGTAACCATGAGCACCCCAGCCACCGCAGCAGTTGAAGTCAAAAAAGGCCTCGAGGGCGTCATCGTCGATGAATGCGCCGTCTCCAAGGTCATGCCCGAAACGAATTCCCTGACCTACCGCGGCTACGCCGTGCAAGATCTCGCCGATCAGTGCAGCTTCGAAGAGGTCGCCTACTTGCTTTGGAACAAGGAACTTCCCACCAAGAACCAGCTCGACGCTTTTACAAAACGCGAGCGAGCGCTTCGTCCCATCTCGAAGCAGCTTATCGATTCCATTCGCCTCTACCCAAAAACTACTCACCCTATGGATACCGTCCGCACGGGCGTGAGCTACCTCGGCATGGAAGAGTGTTCGAAGGACGAAGAGTCCTGGTCGCCGAAAGACGCTTTTGAAGTTCCTGCCGGCGCCACGCTCTCGAACTACGACAAGGCGCTTTCGCTGCTCGCGAAGATTCCGACGATCATTGCCGCCGACTACCGTTGCCGTAAGGGACTCGAGCCCATTGCTCCGAAGTCCGAGCTCTCCATGTCCGAGAACTTCTTCCACATGTGCTTCGGCGAAGTTCCCCATAAGGACATCGTCAAAGCCTTCGATGCTTCACTCACACTCTACGCCGAGCATGGCTTCAACGCCTCAACGTTCACTTCGCGCGTCGTCGCTTCGACAATGTCGGACCTGCACTCGGCAACGGTCGCCGGCATTGGCTCACTCAAGGGCCCGCTTCACGGCGGCGCCAACGAGCAAGTCATGCACATGCTCAAGGAAGTTGACGACCCCAAAAAAGCCGAACAGTGGATGCTCGACGCTCTCAAGAACAAACGCAAGGTCATGGGTTTCGGTCACCGCGTTTACAAGACGGGCGACTCGCGCGTTCCGACCATGGACAAATACGGGCGCAAGGTCGCCGCAATCAAAGGCGAAACGAAATGGCACGCCATCAGCGACATCCTCAAGGACGTCATGTTGAAGCAAAAGGACATTCACCCCAACCTCGATTTTCCCGCCGGTCCCGCGTACTACCTGATGGGATTCGAGATCGACATGTTCACACCCCTCTTCGTAATGGCACGCACGGCCGGCTGGTCGGCGCATGTGTTTGAGCAAGCGGCCAACAACCGTATTATTCGCCCGCTCACGAAGTACACCGGCCCCGCTCAGCGCGACGTGGTCGCTTTAGATAAGAGATAATGACCTTCACTCGTGAAATCGCAGGAGGCATCCTCATCGGAGTGGGCTCCGCCCTCCCCTTGCTATTTCATGCGCGTATCAAAGGCATCAGCGGTTTGGCGAGCTCGATGCTTCGACCTTTTACCGAAGTCGGTCGTGAAGGCGCCCTCTTCATTGCGGGTCTCGTGCTTGGCGGTTTCGTGTGGAAATACTTTGGACTCACGCACCCCGATCTCTACCTCACTCAGAACACCTCGGTGACCACCTGGGCACTGGCAGGTCTGCTCGTAGGCTTCGGCACGCGATTGGGCGGCGGTTGCACCAGTGGTCATGGGATCTGCGGGATCGGGCGTTTCTCCAAGCGCTCGTTCGTCGCAACCCTCATCTTCATGGCGTCAGCCGTGGCTACGGTGCTCGTAGGGGCGGCGCTCTCGTGAAATCTCTCGTGTCCCTCGTCTCCGGACTCATCTTTGCACTAGGCCTGAGTCTTTCTGGAATGATTCGTCCCGAAAAAGTCCGCGCTTTTCTCGCCTTCGGTCGCCCCGAATGGGACGTGTCGCTCGCCTTCGTGATGGTGAGCGCGATCATCGTCTATGCGATCTGCTACGCACTCGTGAAACAAAAGAAGCGTACGCTGACGGGCACCGCCTTCTCGGAACCCGCCGCAAAATCCGTAGATCGCAGACTCGTCATTGGTATGGTGATCTTCGGTATCGGCTGGGGCCTCATCGGACTGTGCCCGGGACCTGCGTTCGTACGAATCGCTTGGATGGACGCTCCGCTGGCAAGTTTTCTCGTGATGATGCTCATAGGTTTCGAAATCGAAAAACGGATTGTGCCGTGATCGCACCGCATGTTTTCGCTTTTTACGACGAGGCGACGGCGACGCTCAGTTATGTCGTTTACGATCCCGCGACTTTAGACGCCGTCGTGATCGATCCGGTTCTTGACTACGACATGGCGTCCTCGGAAATCTGGTTCGAGAGCTTGAATAAGCTCGAAGCCTTCGTGACTAAGCACACGCTCAAACTGCATTATTGTCTGGAAACACACGCTCACGCCGATCACCTGAGCGGCGCGCAAGAATTGAAGAAACGTTTCCCCAATTTAAAACTCGCCATCGGGGAGCGCATCACGGAAGTCCAAAACGTTTTCAAGAAAATCTACAATCTTCCCGAGAATTTTATTCCCGACGGAAGCCAATTTGACGTGCTTCTGAGAGATCAGCAAAGCTTGTGCGCGGGTAGCCTCGAGATCGAAGTTCTTTTCACACCCGGCCACACGCCGGCCTGCGTGTCGTACGTGATTGGAGACGCCGTCTTCACGGGCGACGCGATCTTTATGCCGGATACGGGCACGGGCCGCTGTGATTTTCCGAAAGGCTCGAGCGCCACGCTTTGGGATTCGATCACCACCCGTCTCTACAAGCTTCCGGATACGACCCGCGTCTTCGTGGGTCACGACTACAAGGCGGCCGGTCTGCGAAACGCGGAATGGGAAACCAGCATCGGCGCTCAGAAGTCCGCAAACATTCACCTCAGCGGGACGACCCCCCGGCATGATTACATTCAGATGCGCGACCGCCGCGACGCCACACTGGGTGCGCCACGACTGCTGCTACCGAGCCTCCAAGTCAACATCGACGCGGGACATCTTCCGCGTCCCGAAGACAACGGCATGCGCTACATTAAAGTTCCCCTCAAAAACCGCCCTTGATGCAAAAGCCTGACGTGGAAGGGTGATCCATGCTAAATCGAGGGGCGTGAAGAGCTACCGCGTTTTCCTTTGGCCGAAGCTCGATGGGTCTTCGGACCTCTTTGCCATCGCGCAAAATACGAAGATTTGGGACCTCGGGGCTTTTGAGAATTCTGAATTTTTCTGGATTCCCGGATCAAAAGATCGCAGTGCCCGCGAACTTCTCGCAATTCTAGAATGGGTCCTGCCACAGAAGCACGCCGTGCACGTTTTTGCGTCACCAGAAATATCCACCTTGACCGTTTCGCTTTCGATCGGCACGAAGAAGCTCCTCCCGATCTCGCGTGAAAGCGGACTCAAGGATTACATCTTCATCGAAAAATTCCTCGCAGCGCCACCGTTCCCGCCAGCAACGGCCGAGCAACTCTTGCTTCAGGCGATCGCCCGCATGAGCGACCGCGTTCTCGAAGATCGCTTCAGGATCTGCGTCGATCTTCCCGGCATCCGCAACGCGCTCGATCCCGCGCGCTACGCACGCCTCCGCGAAAAATCGCGGCTTCCGCAAAAGCTCTTGCTCCACGTTTGCTGCGGTCCCGATGCGGCAGGCGTCGTGCGCCAACTCAAGTCCGAATTTGATTTGAGTTGTTTCTGGTACGATCCCAACATCCAGCCGAAGCAAGAACACGACAAGCGTCTCGAAGCCTTTGTCAAAGTCATGGAGCTCGAAGGTATTCCGTACAGTATCGGAGAGTACGACGTCGACGCATTTCTCGAGAAGATCAAAGGTCTCGAGCACACGCCCGAGCAAGGTGCGAAATGCTCGAAGTGCTACGACATGCGCCTGGAGCGTTCCGCGTTCGAAGCGCGCGAAAAAGGTTTCGATCTCTACGCGACCACGCTCGCGATCAGCCCGCACAAAGTCCAGCAGAAGCTCATCGCCTTTGGCGAACTTGGCGAAAAGCGCTACGGCGTACCCTACTTCCACCGAAATTTCATGAAGGACGACGGCTTCAATGATTCCGTGGAGTACACGCGCACTCACAACATCTACCGTCAGGACTACTGCGGCTGTTGGTTCTCGCTGCACGAAGGAGGCACGGCGGCGAAGGGCTTCGCATCTGACCTCGGCTTGCACGCTCTCTCGAAGACCGCGCCCGCGGCCTGCAGCGATGCTCAGTTCGAAGCTTACGAAGCGCGTCTCAGAGAGACGCCCGCATCCGACTACGCCGGCGGCTGAATCGACCCAACGATCTTTTGGATTTTCTGCATCAGCTCGGGCGTGAGCTTGGCCTTATGATCGAGTGCGTTCAGATTGTCGCGCAACTGCTCGAGCTTCGACGCGCCCAGAATCACCGTCGAAACGTTCGGGTTCTTCAGACACCATAGAAGCGAAAGATGAGTGAGCGTGAGACCATTCTCTTCCGCCAGAATACGCAGCGCCTTGGCCTGTGCGATTTTCTCTTTGCCTTCGGCGGACTCGAAGCGAGCCTTGAGCCATTCATAACCCGACTGGTTCACACGCGTCCCACCGGGAATTCCGTTCTCGTATTTTCCGGTAAGCAACCCCGATGCCAGGGGCGACCAGATCGTCGTGCCGATCCCGAGTTTTTGGAAAACGTGCGCGTACTCACCCTCCACGCGCTCTCGCTTGAAAAGATTGTATTCGGGCTGTTCCATCGAAGGGCCGACGAGGCGATAATCGTCGGCGACTTTTTGCGCTTCGAAAATTTGCTCGTCGCTCCATTCGGAGGTTCCCCAGTACATGACTTTGCCCTGGCGCATGAGATCGTTCATAGCAATGACGGTCTCCGCGATCGGAGTCTCCGGATCGGGACGATGACAGAAGTAGAGATCGAGGTAGTCGAGCTGAAGACGCTTCAGGGCCGCGTGGCAAGCGTCGAAAACGTGCTTGCGCGAGAGACCCAGCTGGGTGGGCTTTTGGCCGCCCCAGAAGACCTTGCTCGAGACGGTGTAAGTGTCGCGACCCCAACCGAGTTTTTTGAGCGCTTCGCCCATCACGCGCTCTGACTCGCCGCCCGCATAGATTTCTGCGTTGTCGAAGAAGTTCACGCCGCGCTCATAAGCCAGTGCCATGCAATCCGTAGCGAGCTTGGTGTCGACGCTGGTGCCAAAGGTAGCCCAGGAGCCGAAGGAGAATTCACTGACTTTGAGGCCCGAATGGCCGAGGCGCCGATATTCCATATGGAGTCGGACTCTATCTCTAAATTATCCGGCCTACGACCTGTGTTCACGCTCCTTCTGCAACGCGGCATAGTCTGACAAAGCGCCACGGACCCATTTCGGCACCACTGCCTGCCTATGCTAAGACCATAGGAATTATGTCGAAGAAAATCCCTCTGTACATCAATGGTGAGTTTTTCCAAAGTAAAACGACCGAGTTCAAAAACGTCGTCAATCCCGCGACCCAAGAAGTCCTTGCGGAAGTTCCTTTCGCGACCCCGGCCGAAATGAACGCCGCGATGGACGCCGCCAAGGCGGCCTTCAAAATCTGGAAAGAAGTTCCGACGCCTGAACGCGCGCGCATGTTCCTGAAATACCAAGCGCTCGTAAAAGAACATCACGACGAAATCGCCACGATCCTGTCCAAAGAAAACGGCAAGACCTTCGCCGATGCGCAAGGCGACGTCTGGCGCGGCATCGAAGTCATCGAGCACGCCTGCAACATCCCGTCGCTCATGATGGGCGAAACGGTCGAGAACGTGGCCCGCAAGATCGACGGTTACTCCTACATTCAGCCGATGGGCGTTTTCGCCGGCATCACGCCCTTTAACTTTCCCGCGATGATCCCGCTCTGGATGTTCCCAATGGCGATCGCCTGTGGCAACACCTTCATCCTGAAACCTTCCGAACAGGATCCCATGACACCCATGCGTCTCGCCGAACTCTTCCATGAAGCCGGTTTCCCGAAAGGACTGCTGAACGTCGTTCACGGCGGCAAAGAGCAAGTCGACTTCCTTCTCACTCACCCCGACATCAAGGGCATCTCGTTTGTCGGGTCCGTGAACGTCGGCCAGCACGTCTACCGTACCGGCACGCAGCATCTCAAACGCGTTCAGTCGTTTGTCGGCGCGAAGAACCACATGATCATCATGCCTGATGCCAACAAATCGCAGGTCATCAATAACCTCGTCGGCGCTTCGTGCGGAGCGGCCGGTCAGCGTTGCATGGCGATCTCGACCGCGGTCTTCGTCGGAGAAGCTCAAAAATGGGTTCCCGAACTCAAAGAAGCGATGTCAAAGGTTCGTCCCGGTCAATGGGACGATCCTGAAGCGGGCTACGGTCCCGTCATCAATCCCGCCGCAAAAACTCGCATCGAAGCCCTCATTACGACGGCCGAAAAAGAAGGTGCGAAACTCGAGCTCGACGGCCGCAATTATCATCATCCGAAACTTCCCAAAGGAAATTTCATCGGTCCCACGCTCATCACGAACGTGAAGCCCGAAATGACGATCTACCGCGAAGAAGTCTTCGGACCTGTATTGCTGACCTCTAACGCCAAAGACCTCGACGAAGCGATCGCGTTCATCAACGCGAACCCTTTCGGCAACGGCACCTCGATTTTCACGTCGAGCGGCGCTGCGGCTCGCAAGTTCCAACACGAGATCGAAGTCGGCCAAGTAGGAATCAACATTCCAATCCCCGTGCCGCTTCCTTTTTTCTCCTTCACGGGATGGCGCGGAAGTTTCTACGGCGACCAACACGCCTACGGGAAACAAGCCGTGCGTTTTTACACTGAGACGAAAACCGTGACTGCCCGTTGGTTCGAAGACGACATCCAACACGCTGGCCCCGCCAATATGACCATCCGATTGTCCTGAGACTTCGTAGAGGATTCGAAAGAATGAATTTCAATCTGACCGAAGAACAAACGGCTTTCCAAAAAATTGCACGCGATTTCGCGGCCAAAGAACTCGCGCCCAAAGCAGCCGAGTGGGACGAGAAAAAGCATTTTCCCGTTGATATCATCCGCAAAGCGGGCGAAATGGGTTTTTGTGCCGTCTACACCCGCGAAGACGTCGGCGGAATGAACCTCGGACGCCTCGACGCCGCGGTGATTTTCGAAGAACTTGCCGCAGGCTGCGTCTCGACAACGGCGTTCATCACGATCCACAACATGGTCACCTGGATGATCGACAGCTTCGGCAAAGAAGATTTGCGCAAGCAGCTTGTTCCCACCCTCGCGACCGGCGAAAAGCTCGGAAGCTATTGCCTCACCGAACCCGGCGCGGGATCCGATGCAGCTTCGCTGCGCACGACCGCCGTTAAAAAAGGAAATTCCTACGTCCTCAACGGCACCAAGGCCTTCATCTCCGGAGCGGGCGCAACGCAAGTCCTTATCGTCATGGCTCGCACCGGAGATCAAACTCCAAAGGGCATCAGCGCTTTCGTTGTCCCCGCCGATGCGAAGGGCGTGAGTTACGGAGAGAACGAAAAGAAAATGGGCTGGAACTCCCAACCCACTCGCATCGTCAATCTCGAGAATGTCGAAGTTCCCGCGAACCATCTTCTCGGCGAAGAGGGCGAAGGCTTCAAGATCGCGATGAAAGGTCTCGACGGAGGCCGCATCAACATCGGCATCTGCTCGGTCGGCGGCGCGCAAGCGGCTCTGAACCACGCTCACCGTTACATGCACGAGCGCAAGCAATTCGGCAAAGAGCTTGCGCATTTCCAAGCGCTGCAGTTCAAGTTCGCCGACATGCTCACGGACCTCGTCGCCTCGCGTAACATGATCCGCATGGCGGCAGCTCGGCTCGACGCCAAGGATCCCCAGGCCACGAGCTTCTGCGCGATGGCGAAACGTTTCGCGACCGATCACGGATTCAACATCGCCAACGAAGCACTGCAGATCTTCGGGGGCTACGGCTACACGAAGGACTATCCTATCGAACGCATCGTTCGCGACCTGCGCGTGCATCAGATCCTCGAGGGCACCAACGAGATCATGCGCGTGATCATTTCACGCCGTGCGCTTGAAGACGGCGCTC
The DNA here is from genome assembly GCA_039920645.1 of Bdellovibrionota bacterium. Lineage (GTDB taxonomy): Bacteria > Bdellovibrionota > UBA2428 > UBA2428 > UBA2428 > CAMCVE01. Next base: position 9,941 of record JBDSDI010000252.1, read on the forward strand.
TCGACACGCTTCGCTAAATCGTCAAGGAGACTACGACATGAACCACACGCCCAAAACGTCCAAGCTCAAGCTTGAAATCCAAGGCCACACCGCCATCGTCACGAACGCCAATGCTCCCGCCAACACCTGGGATACCGAAAGCCTTACGGCACTCCGCGACCTCGTGCGCTCGCTCGATCAGGATAAGAACATCTATGCGCTCGTGCTCTGCGGCGAAGGCGAAAAGTTTTTTTCGGCTGGAGCCGACCTTAAGATGTTCGCCGACGGCGACAAGGCTCGCGCCCGCGCAGTCGCCAAGATCTTCGGCGAAGCGCTTGAGACCCTCAGCCTCTATGGCGGCGTCACGATCGCCGCCATCCAAGGTTACGCCATGGGTGGCGGCCTGGAAGCCGCACTCGCGTGCGATATCCGCATCTGTGAACCCCAATCCCAAATGGCGCTTCCCGAAGCGGCCGTTGGGCTCTTGCCTTGTGGTGGTGGGACCCAAAATCTGCCAATGCTCGTCGGAGAAGCCTGGGCCAAACGCATGATTCTCTGCGGTGAACGCGTGAATGCCGAGACCGCGCTTCGGATCGGTCTCGTCGAAGAAATTGCCGAAAAAGGCCAGGCGAAAGCCAAAGCCCTCGAGCTCGCGAGCAAAGTCGCTTCGCAAAGTCCCAGCTCGGTGCGTTTCTGCAAGAGCCTTATCCAGTCCTCGCGCTTCCACGCTCCTTTCCAAGCGCTCACACGCGAGCGTGAACTTTTTGTCGATCTCTTTGATACCGCCGACCAGAAAGAAGGCGTCACCGCTTTTCTCGAAAAAAGAAAACCGGTTTGGAAAAACGCCTAGGACCAGGGAAGTTTCGATGAGCAACGACGTCATTGTATTCGAAAAGTTTCCTGCGCCGAATGGATTCGAGACCGCCGTCGCGACTCTCAACTCCGAAAAGACGCTTAATTCGCTTTCCGCAGCGATGATCGAAGGCCTCGGGCCTCAACTTGACGTGTGGGCGCATGATCCGAAGGTCGCCATCGTCGTGCTTCAGGGTGCGGGGGAAAAAGCCTTCTGTGCCGGGGGCGACATTCGCGCGCTCTACGACGCCATGAAAGACCATCCGATCGGGCAGCCCGTGCCCGAAGCCAATAAGTTCTTTAAACTCGAGTACGCGCTCGACGAGAAAATACACACCTACCCCAAACCCATACTCTGTATCGGACATGGCATCGTCATGGGCGGAGGCCTGGGTCTTATGGCAGGGGCGAGTCACCGCATCGTAAGCGAACGCAGTCTCATCGCTATGCCCGAAATCACGATCGGCCTCTACCCCGACGTCGGTGCCTCGTGGTTTCTGAACCGCATGCCAGGGCGCACGGGGCTCTACCTCGGCCTCACCGGAACGCGCCTCAACGCGGCCGATGCCCTCTACGTAAAACTCGCGGATCACTTCGTCCCGCGCGCTCACCACGCCGCGCTTCTCGACAGCGTCAAGAACGCACGCTGGTCATCCGAATCCCGCGAGAACCACGCCATCCTGTCCAAAATCTGCCGCGATGCTCATCATCTCGCGCAAGCCTCGCTTCCCGTATCCCCCCTGCGCGCTCACTACGATTTCGTGCAGGAAATCACCGACGCCGACTCCGTCCACGAGATCTTCGAGAAGTTCTCGAAGCTTCAGATCGAAGACCCTTGGGTCCTAGCGGGAAAGAAAAGTTTCCTGGCGGGATCGCCTACTTCGGCTGGCGTGATCTTCGATCAACTTGCATTCACGAAACACCTTTCGCTTTCGCAGTGTTTCGAATTCGAATACCGGCTCTCGTCGAGTTTCGCAAAACATCCCGATTTCCGCGAAGGCATCCGAGCGCTCATCGTCGACAAGGACAATGCGCCCCGCTGGTCGCCCGGCCACGTCGCGGAACTCCGTCGTGGGGACATCCACAAGCTTTTAAGCGACTAAAGGCTCAGTAAAGGAGTCCGGATTTTTTGGGGCCGCGCGCCGCCGTGAGCTCTTCCGCACTCAGCAGAGGGAAGCTGAGGATGAATTCCGACCCGACGCCCACCTGACTCGAAGCCGAAAACAGACCCCGATGGTTTTCCAAGATACGGAAACAAACCGCGAGGCCGAGTCCCACGCCACGCATGAAGTGCAGCTCGGATTCGTTCTTCTGATCGTTGTCGTCGACCGCACGTTCGAAAGGCTTCAAGAGCTTTTCGTACTCCGAAGTATTAAAGCCCACACCGTCGTCGCGAATGTGAATATCCCGGTAGGGAATTCCATCGCGGACCAGCTCCGTCGCCCAAACGTCGATACTAACGGACGAACGATCCGGCTGCCCGAACTTGATTGAATTCGAGAAGAGGTTACGGAAGAGCGTTTCGATCTGGCGCAAATCGCCGTAGACGCGACCCAGTGGGCCGTTCAGTTTGAGATTGGACTGTCGATTGAAATGAAACACTTTCAATTCGGTAAAATTCTTGTTGACGATCTGGTCGAGATCCAGCTCTTCGTAGCTCATTTCGCGGAAGCTCGAACGACTGAGCTGTAAAAGCGCATCGATCATGTTGAGACCGATGGTGGAGTTCATGCCGATGCGTTTCAGAAAATCGATAGCTTCAGGACTCGACTCCTTGGACTCTTCCATCAGTTCCATTTCCCGCAGGCGCACGAGTGAAAGTATCGCTCCGAGAGGCTCCTTGAGATCGTGCGCCGTGATCGCGGAGAAGATCTCGCGGTACTGACGGTTCTTCTCCAGGCCCTTACCCATCTCGTTGAAAGAGAGAATGACTTCGTTGAACTCCGGGCTCTCGGGAACTTCGCGCAATATGACCAGCCGGCGTCCGTCGCGAATGCGAGTGAGGCCGCTGGAAATATTGGAAAGGGGACGGATCACGTTGTTACGGATAAAGCGGTAGCGCAGCAAGATGATCGCCATGCCAATGAAGAGAGAAACGAAGACCAGGCGCAAGAAACTCGCGCGGGCTTCTTCCATCTCGCGGGTGTAATCGAAAATAAGATTCGTGAGATAACTCGACAGATCGGTCTTGTAAACGACGGCCGATGGCTCCAGGAGTGCAAGTTGATTGCGAACCGGCCACGTTTTCGACGCCTTGTTGGCGATCTCGAGCGCCGCGATCTCCAGATAACCCGAGATGATCTTGAGTTCGGCGTCCGTATAACGATCCACGAAACCCTCCAAGAGGTGATCCGAGGTCTCGAGTTTGCGGAAATTTAGAATGATGGAACGAAAGTCCTGGCTGGCCGCGATGACTTTCTGTGCACGGCCCTGGTCGTTTGAATACTGCATACGGAAGAGCAGCGTCTCGATGCGACGCTTGATCTCGGAGAGATCAAGAAACGCCGAGTTCACGGATTCGGCATGCGCCAAATTCACACGAAGGGCGTCGACCTGGTGGGAGGTCGCCGAGCTGTAGAATACGATTGGGAACAACAAACAAAGAATCAGAGCCAGGTCCATGAAGAAAAGTTTGAGACGGATGGTCATCGCTTCTTCCCCACACCGATGGTGATCGCGCGAGGACGGATACGCGCGAGGAAGCTCATATCGACGACTTCACTGAAGGGCGGCAACTCTTCGGGCTTAAATCCCTTGCGAAGGATCTGCCAATCGCGGGCGCGGTCATAGACCTGCCGGAGAGAATTCGTAAGTTTGATTTCGAAGCGGGCGGCGATCAGCGCTGGCTTGAGGCTTTCCATCGCTCCCGGGTCGAGCTTCAAACATTGCGCGATATAGGGTTGCGCCTCTTGAGGATGCTCCATGTACCAATCTTCGGCTTCGGTCCACGACTTGAGCAGCTTATCGACGCGCGCTGATTCGTGGGCAAGGAAGCTCTTGTCTCCCACCACGACGCTCAGCGATTCGTTGACGAAACTTTGATACTCGTTCACGAAGAGTGAGGGGTTTTCCGACTTCATTCGGCTCAGTTCCGGTTCCCAAATCACAATCGCATCAAGATTCCCATCGAGGAATTGCTTCTTGAGCTCCGGAAGGTCGTAGAAAACTTTTTTAATGCTGCCGAGATTCACGCCCTCGGTCAGAAGGAAGTATTCAAGGAAAATCTCGGTGCTCGCGCCTTCGATAAGGCCGATTCTCTTGCCCGCAAGTTTGGGAGGCGATCCGATCTTGGACGAGGTGCGCGCGATAAGTACGATACTGCGTGTGGAGTTCATGATCTCCGTGACGATGCGGTAACCTTTGTGCTCCTTGAGCTCGGGAATAACATTCGGCACTCCCGCAATCGCCAGATCAACGGTGCCGTCATTCATCAGCTTCAGTGCCGCGCGGGTATCGACGGTCCACTTGATATCGACATCGTTCGGCGAAAAGCCACGGCCGAGATTCTTATCCGCAATGCAGGGGATGAATGCCGCGAAGTTCCCTGGAACGGCGATTCGAAGTGGCGTCTTGTCGTGGCATCCTGCGACAAGAAAAATCCCCAGCAGCGCGAGAATTTTAGCCATCGGATTTCGCCACACTGGCGCGATAACCTAAACCTTGTACAGGCTCGATCTTGAAAGAATGTTCCCCCAGCTTTTTGCGCAGATGAGAAACATGGGTGTCGACGGTGCGATCCTGAACCGCGACCTTTTGTCCCCAAACCTGATCGAGAATCTGTTCGCGAGAAAGAACGCGGTCGATATTGCGCGAAAAATGCAGAAGCAAACGGAACTCAAGGCCTGTGAGATCAAGCGTATTACCG
>JBDSDI010000253.1:0-5457 GCA_039920645.1 Bdellovibrionota bacterium
CACGACCGATCTGGTCGCGGACGGCGACGTCCTCTCGATCCGAACCGACGCACTGTCATCGCTCGAACAGAACCTGCGCTGGAATCCGCCGTGGGAGCACGAGCTTTCCATCGTCTTCGAAGACGAAGATCTCGTCATCGTGAACAAACCGCCGCATATCCCCGTGCATCCGACAGGCCGCTACCTGCGCAACACGCTCATCAACGTGCTTAAAGAACAGCGTAAGAGTCAAATGCTCTTCCTCGCACATCGTCTCGACCGGGAGACGAGCGGCGTCTGCGTGCTCACCAAAACCACCCTCGCGAAGGAAAAAATCTACTGGCAGTTCTTCAAGAGCGAAGTCGACAAGACGTACTGGGGTCTGGTCTGGGGTGCGCCCGATCCCGCGAGTGGCGTGATCGATGCGCCGATGGGTCCCGCCGGTCCGGGCCAAAGTCAGATCCGTATCAAACAGATCGTCAACGCGCCCGAATCCAAGCAGGCCAAGACGAAGTACCACACGCTCAGCACGAAATGGATTGAAGCCCCCGAGTGGAATCCGCCTCTCTGGCCGGGAATGCAGAAAATGATGAAGGGCCGCGAAGTTAAAAGCCCGTGGCCCATCTCACTCGTCGAGGCGAAACCCATCACCGGACGCACGAATCAGATTCGCGTCCACCTCGCCCACCTCGGAGCGGGCATCGTCGGCGACAAGCTTTACGATCCCGACGAGGCGATCTTTCTGGCCTTCAAAGATCAGAACAAGACGATGGAAACCAAAAAGGGTAGCTTCATCCAGCTGAGCCCCGAACTCCGTAAACACTTGATTTTAGATGCGCATGGGCTCCATGCTCGCAAACTCGGCCTGCGGCACCCCCGCAGCGGAAAATGGATGGAGTTCGTCGCGCCGGTCCCTAGCAGCTGGCAAGGCCTCTACTCTCCTCCGAAGCAATGATGAAACCCCTCTGACAACACTTGATATCCCAAAACCTTTTTGCTAACCCTTTCGAGTCCCTTAAAAATAAGGAAGTATTTATGGCAACCGAAACGCGCACTTACGAAACGATTCTGATCACGAAAGTCGACATGCCCGAAGAAGGCTTCAAAGCCCTTCTTGAAAAATGTCAGAACATCATCAAAAACGAAGGCAAAGGCGAAATCCTGATGCTGGATGATTGGCAAAAAGCCAAGATTTCGTTCCCTATCCAAAAAGAACCCCGCGGGCAATGGACCTACATCCGTTACACGTCCCTGCCTCTCGCGGTGACCGAGCTTCAGCGTAATCTGAAGATCAACGAATTCGTGCTTCGCGAATTCACCGCTCGCACCAGCGAAGACGGCGCGGATTACAAAACTCTGCGCGAAGGCCTTCCTAAAGAACTCGCCGATCGCGATCGCAATCGCGATTGGAAAGAAGATCGTCCTCGTCGCGGTGGATTCCGTGGCGGCGGTGATCGCGGCGGCCCCCGTCGTGATTACGGCGATCGCGGCCCTCGTCGCGATTTCGGCGACCGTGGTCCCGGCCCTGCAGCAGCTCAAGGCTCTGAAGGCGGCGCGGCTCCCACTGGCGATAGCAACTGAACTGAATAGTGAAGAGATAAAGGCGAGTTTATGAAAGTCATCCTCAATCAAAGCTACATGAACCTCGGCGAAATCGGCGACGTCCTCGAAGTCAAACCCGGTTACGCTCAGAACTTCCTCATTCCCCAAGGCATCGCAAAGCGCGCAACGCTTGCGAACCTTCGCGTCCTTCAGGACCAGGCCAAAAAGCTTGAGTCTCAAAAGACGACCGATCGCAACACCGCTCAAGGGCTTATGAAGCAACTTGAAGGCGTGACGATCAAGATCCAAAAGAAAGTTTCGGAAGACGGCCGCCTTTACGGCTCCGTCACTACGAAAGAAGTTGAAGCTTCCTTCGCCGACAAGAAAATCACCGTCGACCGTCGTCAGATCGTCCTCGGTCAAGCCATCAAGATGATGGGCGACTACCAGATCATGGTGAAGCTCTTCGGCGGCCTCAAGGCGATGGTTCCTCTCGTCGTTGAAAGCGACGGAACAACCAAGCTCGCTTCGTCGAAGTACTCGATGGAAGTCGGCTTCACGATCGGTCTTGAAAAAGAAGAGCCCCCCGTTCGCGTCCAAGACGAAGAATAAATCTTTTTCTTAAAGTCCTCAAAACCAAACCCCTGGGTAGCACGACGCTCCCCCGGGGTTTTTTGTATATACAATCCACCACGAGTTTAGGTAGCACTTAGCCATGGCATTCGAGATCGGCGGCGGTGGAGATTCGGGCGGTAACGCGAACCGTTTTCGCAGAAGAGATGCCCCCGTCATGGCCTTCGGTCCCGGCGAACGTCCCCACGATCTCCAAGTCGAGATGGCCGTGCTCGCGGGTATTATGCTCTTCTCCGAAGTCCTCAACGACCTTCAACACAAGGTCAAAGGCGAAGACTTCTATCTTCCCGCTCATAAAGATATCTACGAATGCATGGTGGCCCTCGCGTTCAAGAACCGCCCCATCGATCTCACCACCGTCATGTCGGGTCTCAAAGAGAGCGGTAAGCTCGAAGGCATCGGCGGCCCCGCCTACCTCGCACGCATCGCCGACACTCCGTCCACGACCGCCCACGCGCTCGAGTATGCGCAGATCGTCGCCGATCTGTCGTGGCGCCGCAAACTTCAAGACGCGGGCAATATGGCCCTCTCCGCGGCGCTGAGCCCTGGCGACACGCGCGACATCGCTTCGAAGGTCGAAAAAGTTATTTTCGATGCGACCCAAGAGCGCAAGACGCAGCAGATGGCCAAGGTTGGAGATCTCCTGGGCGAGATCCTCAACGATTTTGAACGCCGCGCCGACAACCAAGGCATTCCCGATCCGCTCCTCGTCATGACTGGACTCGCGGACGTCGACGCGAAACTCTCCGGCTTCCGCCCCGGTCAGTTGCTCGTTCTCGCCGCCGGCCCCGGTACCGGAAAAACGGCTCTTTCTCTGAACATCATGCACCACGCAGCCGTAAAGCAGAAGAAGAACATCCTGCTCTTCTCACTGGAAATGACCCGCAAAGAACTCGTCGAGCGTATGATGAGTTTCGCCGCGGGAGTCGATTCCGGAAAACTTCGCGCGGGAAATCTTACGCCCGACAACTTCAATGATCTCTACTTCGCGGCTGACGAACTCACGAACGCCGGACTCTTTATTGATGATCGCTCGCTCATCAGCCCTTACGATATTCTCGCGAGCGCCCGCAAACTTGTCGCGGGCGAGCGCATTGGCAATCCGAACTTCCGTTTGGACCTGATCATTTGCGACTATATTCAGATCATGAAATCGGGCGGCAATGCCGAAAACCGTTCCGTCGAAGTCGCCGCGATTACCGGCGGTCTCAAAGCCATCGCAAAGGATATGAACGTTCCCGTTCTTGCGCTTTCGCAGCTCAACCGTGATCGCTCCAAGCGCAACAATGCCGAAGGCGGCGGTTCCGCGAGACCTCAGCTCTCCGATCTTCGCGATTCGGGCGCGATCGAACAAGACGCGGACGTCGTCATGTTTATCCACCGCGAGATGGGTCCCGACCAGGACTCACGCGCGCCAGCCGAAGCCGAGATCATCATCGCCAAGCATCGTGCCGGTCCCACAGGCAGCGTTAAGGTCACCTGGCTCGGTCACCTCACCCGCTACACGGATTATGTCTCGAGCAACTACGTCTCGAACAACTACGGCCAGGTCGAGCCTCCGGACGCTTCTTATTGATCCTGGGTTCCCCCGATGCTTCCGGAGATCCTGTAGCGCTGTATGACCGCGTGGGACGCCCTAGAATTGCGGCATTAATGCCATCTTCACATCGAAACGATCAAGTTTCGGATATTCTAGTCATCTGATGAGGAATCTTATGATTTCGAGGCTCTCTTTTGCGTTCGTTACTCTGCTGTCGGTGCCGACGATCGCGCAAGAAGTGCGTCCGACCCTGGATCACCACAGTGGCGCGACCGCGAAACCCGCTGAGGTCTACGCTCCAGCGGCGGTTGCGAATCTCGAACAATGCCCGAGCGGTCCAGATATGGAGATGCAGAGAGCCCTCAAATATCTGGATTCCTCGAACGTCTACCTGCAGGACTATCTCTCGAGACCCACGCAGCAGCAGCGCGATACGTATGCACAGCGCGGTTTACTGCAATCCGCTTCCAGGAAAGTTCTCGATTATCTTAAGACGCATGACCCGGCCACCTGTCTGCCCGGCGGTTGGGAACAGTACCATTTCATCTGCGCCGTCGCTCCCAATTTGAACACCGCGAGCATCCAGGACGGCACTCTGATCATCGACGACCCCGACGCTCGCGTTTCGTATCGCCGCGCGATCGTGGGTCCTAATGCGCTCGCTGCGGCTTGGAAAGTTATACCCGGGGGCGCAACGTCGTCGGTGGCCAACATCAATGTGGGCTCTGCGAAAGCGCAAAAACTCAATCTGCTAACGGACGTGAGCATCGACCGTTGGTCGACCGATGCGCAGTCGCAGGATTACTACGGTCACAGCGTGGCCGACACCAGCGCCGCAGTAAAAGTCATGCACGTGAGCAAAAAAGAGATGGGACTGGACGCGGCCCGAGGCTGCGAGCAGTTGCGCCCGGCTGATGTTTACAAGCGCGCGATGGCCGTGGCCTCAGGGCACGGCTTCGATATCGCCAAAGAGAATTTCGACAAGGTCAGCAGCGATCTTGCCAACACCGCTGCTTCGGAAGGTCTTGAGCACGGCATGCTCAACGTGGGCGACGCCCTCAAATCAGTTCCCGAAGGTCTCAAAGGGACGTATGGCATCCTCGCCAACAGTGAGATGGAATCCAGCGATCCGAAAGCTTACCCCTGCATGGACAAGAAACTCGCGGGCAAAAAATGTGAGCGCATACGCGACAAGATCTTCGAGATCTACGGACCGAAACTCAAGGCAGCTCACGCGTCCTGCGTGAAGGACTACTGCCTGGCGTGCTCAAAAACCGGCGGAGTCCCGTTGCTGCTCACTGATTTGAACGCTGTGAATGCCTGTTTGGGTGCGAAAGCCGCAGCTGCTCTCGGAACGGCCGCCTGGAACGGCATCAAGAAATGTGCCTCGAATACGGATGAGGCGAGTCGCTGTTTAGCGGGAATTGCTGTCGTCACGGGCACGGCCGCAGTGACCGGCGGCATTTCGATGGGAACGACTTCCGCGTCACTGAAGCTCGGAGCGTCGATCGGAAATCTTGCGCAAGCCGGAAAAATCACCGCTGAAACCGCAAACGTCCTCTTAAAAGTAACACGTTCAAGCGCCGCGCTCACCGCAGGAGTCGCGGATCTTTCCCTCAACCAACTTCCACTCAATCCCGCAGAGTGGTCCAAGCTGAGCCTTAAAGAATTGAAGCTCGTGCAGTCGGACCTCGCAAAGGTCGCCGCCGGTATGACAAACGATGCGAAGGGCGCTGCTGAGATCGCGCGCTTGCAAAAGACCG
>JBDSDI010000254.1:0-16644 GCA_039920645.1 Bdellovibrionota bacterium
GCTGAGAAGGATGCGATAGAAGAATTCGTGTGGGAAAAGACGTTCGCCTTTTTTGTCGGCGGTGGTCCACTCGTCGAGAATCACATTTTCGATCTTTCGCATCGCTTCCATTTCGGGAATGCAGGTATCGGTCACGCGGTTCATGTGGCGTTCGAGAAGCTTCTGTTCGTCTTCGGGCGTGAGGTCGCGGTAGTTGGGAATACGTTCGTAATGATCGTGAGCGACAAGGTTGAAAACGTCTTCTTCAAGGTTGGCGCCAGTGCACGTGATCGCGTGAACTTTGCCCTGGCGAATCATTTCCGCGAGCGAAAGACCCAGCTCCGCCGTGCTCATCGCGCCGGCCAAAGTCATGAACATGATACCGCCGTCACTGAGATGTTTGTCGTAGCCAACCGCTGCGTCTTTGAGAGCAGCCGCGTTGAAGTGGCGGTAGTTGTGATCGATGAATTTTCCGACGGGACCGAGTTTAAGTTGGCTCATGGAAAGCTTAGCTAAACCAGGATTTCCGGAGATTCAAGGAAGGACTTCGGTCTCGAGACGAACGAGGTCATCAAAGGTCTCGCGGCGACGGATAAGTCGAGCCTGGCCGTTCTCGACGAGAAGTTCTGGAGCACGTCCGCGCGTGTTGTACGTGTGAGACATTGAAGAGGCATAGGCTCCGCAATTACGAAGCGCGAGCAGATCGCCGCGCTCAAGCTCGGGGATAAGTCGGTCCTTCGCGAAACTGTCGGAGCTTTCGCAAATCGGACCAACGACGTCAACGCTCGTAGCTTCGCCGGTGGTGCGCGTCGTGACGAGACTGATCTCGTGATAGGCCCCGTACAGAGCGGGCCGTAAGAGTTCGGTCATACCCGCGTCGGCGATCGCGAAGCGCTTGTTCTGTTGGCGCTTAAGATGTTGGACGCGCGTAATGAGCAAGCCCGCTTCCCCAACCAGAAAGCGTCCGGGTTCGAGGATAAGCGTGTGCTTCTTAAGGTCGAGTTCAGATAGGCCCTCCGCGACGAGTTCCGCGAACCTCGCGGCGGGAATGACCTTCTCACCTCTATAAGCGATGCCGAGACCTCCACCGATATCCAGGTTTTGCAGGTGCAGACCTTGCGAGGAAAGACTCTTCACGAAAGCGGCGTATCTTTTCAGGGAGAGAAGAATCGGAGTTTCGTCGGTGAGTTGCGAGCCGATATGCATATCGAGGCCGACCCATTCGATGTCCGGAGTTGTCCTTTCGCGTAGATAAATCAACGAGGCTTCGTCGATGGAAATGCCGAATTTCGAATTGTGGGTACCGGTGGTGATGTATTCATGGGTGAGGGCGTCGATATCGGGGTTGATACGAAGGGCGACGCGAGCTTTTTGACCTTTAGCGCGCGCGATTTTCTTGATGTGCTCGAGTTCGTTCACCGATTCAACGTTGAACTGGCGGATGCCGGCTTCGAGCGCAAGCTCCACCTCTTCGGTCGTCTTTCCGACCCCGGCAAAGACGATTTCTTGTCCCGTAGCTCCGATGCGTAGGCAGCGCTTGAGTTCGCCGCCCGAAACGACGTCGAAGGCACAGCCTCTTTCCCGTAGTCGCGTGAGAAGGGCGAGATTAGAATTTGCTTTTACGCTGTAATGGAATTCGATCGCGAGTTTCTGGTCGTCGAAGGCTTTGCGCAGGCTTTTAAGCTGTGTATCGATCTTGGCCATGTCGTAAAGATAGAGAGGCGTTCCGTACTTCGAGGCCAAGTCTTCGATGAGAGGAACGTTCAGTTTGCTCAGATCGCCGTCGACAAACAGCATTACGACCTCACGAGGCAGAACTCGTCGTGCAGAGACTGCAATGCTTTTTCCGAATGGGCCTTCGGAACGACGCAACTGATTTTAATCTCGGACGTAGTGGTGCAGACGATGGGAATCTGTCCTCTGGCTAAAGTCTTGAAGACCCGTGCCGCGACGCCGCTGTGGCTGCGCATACCCGAACCGACGAGAGAGACTTTGCTCAAGCTCGTGTCGATCTGGGCGGCTTCAAGACCCAACGCCTTGAGAGATTATTCGACGAGCGTCACGTCTTCGCGTGGAGTCGAGAAGCTCAGGTCGAAGCTGCCGTCCTCGCGGACGGCGGAGTGAACGATGATGTCGACGATCACGTTCTCTTCGCTGAGTTTGCCGAAGAGCGCGTCGAGCAGTTGTTCGCTGTTCCGCGCATTCTTTAGCGTGATAAGTGCGAGGTTATGATCGGTGGTTAAGGCGGTGACGACAGGGCTTTCGAGCAAATCTTCGTAGGGTCCCACGGTAGTTCCTTCACTTTCTTCGAACGTGTTCACGACACGGACAGGGATCTGATATTTGGCCGCGATTTCGACCGAGCGCGGATGGAGGACCTTGGCGCCCAGAGAAGCGAGCTCCATCATTTCTTCAAAGCTCATTTTCTCGATCTTGCGCGCGTCTTTGCAAATGCGCGGATCGGCGGTGTAAACGCCAGAGACATCGGTGTAGATATCACAGCGTTTGGCCTTGAGGGCGGCGGCGAGTGCAACGGCAGAGGTGTCCGAGCCGCCGCGTCCCAGTGTCGTGATGAGTCCCGACTCGTCCGCACCTTGGAAGCCCGCCACGATAGGAATGATTCCTTTTGCCGAGAGTTCGAAAATCGGTTCGGTCTGAATACTTTTAATTTTGGCACGCCCGCGAGCATCGTTCGTGACGAAGCCGGCTTGAAAACCGAGAAGGGGCTGCGCGCGCGATCCGCTTCCGTTGAGCGCCGCCGAGAGGAGAGAGATCGACGCTTGTTCGCCGCTCGCTACAAGAAGATCATACTCGACGGTTTGGGTGTCGTTCGAGAGCTGTTTATACAGCGAAACGAGACGGTCGGTTTCTCCTGCCATCGCGGAGACGACGACGCAAACGGGCCCCTCTTTCGTTGCAGATTTTTGAATAATTCCCGCGACGTGGCGAATGCGTTCGATAGAGCCGACCGAAGTGCCTCCGAATTTCAAGACGATCATGGCTTGAAGACTATGAGTTGCGGAATACGGGTCAAGAGTTAAGATGGATTCTTCCATGATCTACTTCTTAAGACACGCGCATCGGGACACGCATGATCCGAGTGCTGATAACGGACTTTCAGAAAAAGGCTGGGAACAGTGTGACGATCTGGCCCGCTATTTCAAAAAGAAAGTCGAACGCATCGACGAGGCGCGGAGCAGTCCCAAAGTGCGTTGCATGCAGACGACGGAGTCCGTCGCCAAAGCGTACAAACTTAAAGTGCGCGAGGACTGGTCGCTGCATGAAAGCGCTGGTGATTCGGATCGGGACTTCCGTGACCGCATCGTAAAGCTTCTCGAAAAACTTCAGTCCGAAAAAAAGACTCTCCTTTTGGGCACCCACGGCGATGTCCTCGACGTGATCCTAAGGTGGGGCGCTCAGAAGGGCGAAATACATAAAGGGGATCTCCTGATCTGGGATCCGTGCGATAATTCTTGGATCCTGAACCCGCTTCGAGGACACTGAGAACCGTCTCGTCTTGACTCAGATTCCTCGTAGGGCAAGTTCCTAGGCCATGCGGGATTGGGTTTTTTCCATGATCAAAGTTCTGGGTCTGTTGTCTCTGCTGGTCATCTCCGAACGCGCTTCGTGGGCGCAGTTCACCAACGAACGCCCGACCTGCGTAGGCGCCAAGCGCGACGGCGATATCTGGTGGGCCGGACTGGACCACAACTCCTTCGAAGGGCGTTATCGCCGTCCTTTCGGAGCCGTCTCGACCGATCAAGGCAGCCTTTTGCTGCGATTCAGAACCTGCGCGAACGACGTCACTTCAGTCCGACTGACTGTCTGGGAGTCACGCACAAAAACCCGTAAATTCTATGATATGCACCCTTCAGCTCAAGAGCTGGATGAAGCTTTGGGACCCATTCAATACTGGGACGTTGACCTCGAAGTTCCCAAGAACCCGGACATTCTCTATTACTTCTTCGACGTCGCGGACGGCTCCGACCACGACTATTATATAGACGACGATATTCGTTCTTTCCCGGGAGGTCGTGGCCAGGCCGTGGACAAGTGGGACGATACGAAATCTTTCCAAATTTCGGTCTACGACAAGGACTTTCAGGTTCCCGAATGGGCCCAAGGTGCGATCGTCTATAAGATCTTTCCGGATCGCTTCCGTAACGGAGATCCTTCCAACGACCCTAAGGACGGAACGGGCTGGGTCTATGGCCAGAAGATCCGGAAGATGCCCTGGGCTAAGCCTCTTTGCGATCCTTACGGATCTGAATGTCCCGACGAAATCTATAATCTTTTCTACGGCGGCGACCTCAAAGGTATCGAGGACAAACTCGACGACCTGAAGCAGCTCGGAGTCTCGGTTCTCTACATGAACCCAATTTTCGAATCTCCGACGAATCATCGTTACGACACGACGAATTTTAAAAAAATTGATCCCATGCTGGGCAATCTCGACGACTTCCACCGTCTCGCCGAGAAAGCTAAAGAAAAAGGGATCCATCTTCTGCTCGACGGCGTTTTTAACCACGTCTCGGCCGACAGTCCGTACTTCGATCTCTTCGGTCGCTGGAATTCAAAACTCGAACTCACGAGTCCCCAAGGCTCGGGCTCAAACGACGGGTCGGGCGCCTGCGAATCTGATCGGTCCGAATGGCGTTCGTGGTTCTTCATTCCCGACATTGGCAGTCCCGCTCTTTTCCGCGATCGTCAAACCCGCATGAAGTGCGCGAATCCGCAACTTTCCGGATCCCAGGGTCCCTTCGATACCTACGAAGCTTGGTTCGGATTCTTCAACGTTCCCAAGCTCAATACCCGCCTGAAGCAGGTTCGCGATTTCTTCTTTCAAGGCGGACCCGACGCCGTCGCTCCCTACTGGCTCAGTCAGGGTGCGTCCGGGTGGCGACTCGACGTCGGCGCCGATATCGATGCCGGTTGGACTCAAGATCCGGGCAATAGCTATTGGGAAGATTTCCGTCGCGTCACACGCGCAACGAACCCCGATTCCTGGATCGTCGGCGAGGAGTGGGGCAATGCGAGTCCATGGCTTCTCGGCAAGGAGTGGGACTCGGTTATGAACTACCGCCTGCGTTCGGCGCTTCTGAACTGGATGTTCGACGCTTGCCGCGGTCAGGGTTGTTACGGACGCTACTTCTCCGAAAACGACAGCAACGAAAACAGTCCTCTCGGTCCGATTTTCCCAACGACCGAAGCGCAGTTTCTCGATCAACTTCAGGGTATCCAGGAATCGTATCCTGAGCCGTCGTGGAAATCGGCCATGAACTTGCTCGGTTCTCACGACACCAACCGCATCCTCTTTCTTCTGAAAAAGATCTCGAACGAAGACAGCGAGATCGCGCACCGGAAGTTGATCTTCCTGGCGGCCTTTCAGATGACCTATCCCGGCGCTCCATCGATCTATTACGGCGACGAAGTGGGCGTGGATGCGGCCGGAACCTGGCGTTACAATACTTGGATCGACGACCCTTACAATCGCGCGGCTTATCCCTGGGCCGATCAAGGGATGCGTCCCGATCTGACCCTCCAAAAAGAATTCCGTCGTCTCGGACAGCTGCGCGCATCCAGTCCGACCCTTCAAAAGGGCGATTTCGAGGCGGTTTCCGCTAGTAACGAGTCCCGCGTTTTCTCCTTCACAAGAAACTTGGGCACGGAGACCTATCTGATCGTAATGAATCGCCAAAACGCGTCCCAGAACGTCGTGCTGAGCGGTGGAATCGGGGCCCTCGGAGCCAAGGATTACGTTGAGGTTTATCCTAATGAAGGACTCCGTTATAAGTTCGAAGGCAGCACCTTGCGTCTCGGCGACATGGCCGGTTTGGGCGTAAAAATTCTCAAATCGCAGCTGCCTTGAGCGTGATCAGCCCTTGCCATAACGCTTGATTTTGACTAGGTCTATTACCCGGAGGGGGCCGTGCAAACGGCCCCCTCTATTTTTTATCTATGTCGGAAATGCAGGTTCATAAATCAACGATCGAACTCGAGCTTCTCGAAAAGCTTGAGCCCGTGCTTGCGAATCTCGGTTTTGAATGTCGCGACGTAGAGGTCTTTACGGGTGGTTCCGGAGTCATTCGGATCATCGTCGATCGTGAAGGCGGACCTGATCGGGAGCACATCTCGATCGACGATTGCGCGCAAGTGCATCAGATCGTGGGCCCCATGTTCGACGTGTGGGATCCGCTTCCGACGGCTTACACTCTCGAAGTGAGCAGCCCCGGAGAGAAACCCGCACTTCGCATGCTCAAGCATTTCGAAGAGGCCGTGGGTGAGAAGATCAAGTTCCAGACCCTTGAGGCAGTGGTTCTTCCCTCACCATCCAAGCCCCGCAAAAACTGGGAAGGTGAACTTCTCAGAGTGGAGTCCGTCGCAGGACAACTCATGCTTAAGGATCACTCAGGTATCGAACACAAAATTCCCGTGTCGCAGGTAAAGAATGCCGTCTGGCTCCGGGTTTGGAACCCCTGAACCGCGATACGTTTTAAAGAGAGAAAGGTACGAACACTATGAACGAACTCAGCAAGGTCCTTGAGCAGGTTGGCAAAGACAAGGGCATCGATCGCTCGATCATCATCGGCGCTATCGAAGAAGCATTGCTTACTGTCGCGAAGAAAAAATACGGTCTCACCCGCGAGATCGAAGCCCGCTACAACGAAGATTCCAGTGAGGTCGAACTCTATCAGTTTATGGCTGTCGTCGATAAAGTCGAAGACTCCCATAAGCAGATCTCTTTCGAAGAAGCCAAGACCTACGATCCTGACGTCACGCTCGGCGACTCCGTCGGTATCAAACTCGACACGTCGCTACTCTCGCGTATCGCCGCTCAGACCGCGAAACAAGTCATCGTGCAGAAGCTGCGCGACGCGGAACGCGAAATCATTTTCAACGAATTCCAACATCGCAAGGGTGAGATCATCACCGGTCTTATCCGTCGCGTGGATCGTGGCGCAGTTATCATCGACCTCGGCCGTACCGAAGCTTACATGCCCACTAAAGAACAGATTCCCGGCGAACTCTATAATCCCGGCGATCGTATCCAGTGCTACTTGAGCGACGTGCAAGTGACCCCCAAAGGTCCTCGCATTATCCTCTCGCGCGCGAGCCCTGCCTACCTCATCGCGCTCTTCTCCAACGAAGTTCCCGAAATCCGCGAAGGTCTCGTGGTGGTGAAGGGTGCCGCTCGCGATCCTGGCGTTCGCGCTAAGATCGCCGTGCTCTCCCGCGATCCGGACGTCGATCCCGTCGGCGCTTGCGTCGGTGTACGCGGCAGCCGCGTTCAGAACATCGTTCAAGAACTCCGCGGCGAACGTATCGACATCGTTCCTTGGGACGAAGACATCACGCGCTTCGTCTGTAACGCCCTCAGCCCCGCTGAGATCCAAAAAGTCATCATCGACGACGAAGACAAGTCGATCGAAGTCGTCGTTGACGATGCTCACCTTGCGATCGCGATCGGCAAGAAGGGTCAGAACGTCCGTCTTGCGAGCCAACTCTCCGGTTGGAAGCTCGACATCATCGGCGAATCCGCGATGGCTAAGAAAATGGCCGAAGCGAAATTCCAAATGCTCATGATCCCCGGCATGACCGACACGTTGGCCGTTGCTCTTTACCAGAGCGGTTTCAACACGGTTTACGATCTCGCTGAGGTCGAACCCGCCTTCGTCGCCGAAGTCCCCGGTTTTAACGTCGAACGCGCGACGACGATTATCCAAGCCGCACGTCATCTCATTGATAGCGGAGAACTGAAAATCAAGTTAGCCGAAGCTGCGGCTGCTGCCGTGCCTGTAGCGAGCGAAGGTGGAGCATCTGCCGGCGCCGAAGGGCAGCAGCTTTCGGGTCTCGAAGCCAAACTCCGCGCGGAAGTCGCCGCGATGGACAAGAAACCAAGGGCTAACTGAGTCTTTGGTCCGACGACTCATATAGAGGAACGCTGAATAAATGAAAGTATTCGAACTCGCTAAAGAACTCGATCTTAAGTCGCTAGAGCTGATCGAAAAGCTCAAGCCGCTTGATCTTCAAATCAAGAATCACATGGCGAGTCTGAGCCCTGAACAGATCACCAAGATCAAAGAGTTCCTTTCTCCTCCTGCGGCGGCTCTTGAAGTCAAAAAGGTCGTCACGAGAAAACCCAAAGCCGTTCCCGCTCCCGCAGCGGAAGCCACTACTCCCAAGCAAGTCGTCGTTAGAACGCGCAAGACTGCGAAAGACGAAGAAACCGAGTCCGCTCCGGAAGTGGTTGAAGCTGCTCATGTTGCGCCTGTCGCGGAGACTCCGCCGCTACGCCGGCGTACCGGCATCATCGTTCGCCGCGAAGTGATTGGCGGAGAAGAAACCGAAGCGCCCGAAGAGATGATGGCGGTTGAATCCGAAATCGCGGCCGCGATCGACAATCCTTCTGTTTCCGAAGCTACCAAGACCGCTGCTTCCGGTGATGAAAGCGATGCGACTCTCGTAGGACGCGCCGGCGCCGAACAAGATCCCCTCCTGGAAAAAGACAGCGCCGTTAAAGATATCGAATTTACGGAAGAGATGTTTACGCAATCGCGCGGACAACTCGAAGAAGACGACCTGTCCGAACAAGCCGAAGAAGAAGCTGTTCCCGTGGCCGCCGCTGAAGAAGCGACGCCTACGTCGCCGACGGGCACGCCTGCGACTCCGCCTCGCCGACTGTCCCGCTACAGCGTGGTTCGCGTCGTTGCGAACTCTCCCGCTCAACGCGACAAGCCTCTCATCGTCAAAGACGTCGATCCTAACTACAACAAGGGCCGCGATGGCGTTGGCGGTACCCGCTCCTTCTCGGAGAACGACTTCAACAAGCAAGGTGGAGTCGGCGGCCCTTCGCCCGCTCTGCTCAAAGAAATCGAAAAAGAGGAAGAGAAGGCCAAGAAGAAAATCGGCAGTCCTTCCGCTAAAGCACGGACCGATGCTGCGGGCATGTTCAAATCGACAGACTTCCTCCGTCGCGAACGTGTTTATCAGCCCAAGAAAAAGAAACTTCTGATCGGCCGTATGGCGACAATCCGTCCCGGATCGGCTGCGATGTCGCAGCGTAAGAAGTTCGTCGAATTCAACAAGGAAATCTCTGTCGAGAATCTCGCGGATCAGATGTCCATGAAGGCCAAGGAGCTTGCTCGCAAGCTCGTCAAAATCGGTCTCGAGTTCCCTGAAGAAGTCGAAGGACTCCACGATTGGTACCTCGATCTCGAGAGCACGCTTATCGTCGCCGAAGAACTTGGATACGGTGTTCGCGATTTGACTCCGAACGAGAACGCGATGATCGCGGGTCACTTGAACGAAGAAGATGCGGACAAGGAACCTCGTTCGCCGGTCATTACCATTATGGGTCACGTCGACCACGGCAAGACTTCGCTCCTCGATCTCTTGCGTCGCGCTCGCGTTGCTTCCGGCGAAGCCGGCGGCATCACGCAGCACATCGGCGCCTACACCATCAACGTCGCGGACGCGGTCGAGAACCTTGCGCGCGCTGCCGAAGCGACCAGCGAAGATCCCGCTGCTAAAAAAGCTGCGAAGAAAGCCAAAAAAGAAGCATCCAAATCCGGCGTTTCCGAAGACAAGAAAAAGGTTTTCGAGAATCCGAACGGTCTCGGCCGTCTCTGCTTCCTCGATACTCCCGGTCACGCGGCGTTCTCCGCGATTCGTTCGCGCGGCGCTCAGTGCACCGATATCGTAATCCTCGTCATTGCGGCCAGCGAAGGCGTTATGCCTCAGACCCGCGAAGCGATTGATCACGCGAAATCGGCGAAAGTGCCGATCATCGTCGCAATGAACAAGATGGACCTTCCGGATGCCAATCCCGACAAGATCCGTCAGCAGCTCTCCGATCTCGGTCTTTTAGACGAAGCCTGGGGCGGCGACACGATCTTCGTTCCCGTTTCCGCTAAGACCGGTATGGGTGTCGACAAGCTTCTGGAGATGATCCAGATCCAGGCCGAAGTCCTCGAGCTCAAAGCTCGTTACAAAGGCCCAGCAGACGGTATCATCATCGAAGCCAAGCTCGACAAGAGCCGAGGTCCTTTGGCCACGGTCCTTATCCGCAACGGCGTCCTCAAGATCGGCGAGTACATCTCGGCCGGCGAAGTTTACGGCAAAGTGCGCGCACTGCTCGACGACAAGGGCAACCAAGTCAAAGAAGCCGGACCTTCGACTCCCGTGGAAATCATGGGTCTCAGCGGTGTTCCCGCTGCGGGTGACGTCTTGAACTCCGTTCCCGACGAGAAGTCTGCTCGCGAACTCGCGGAACTTCGTACTGCCGATCGCAAGAAAATGGAAGCGACTCCGAAGTTCAGCTCCGTCGAAGACGTCTATGCCATGATGGCCAAAGGCGATCTCAAAGAACTTCCACTCGTGCTCAAGTCCGACGTACGTGGTTCTTCGGAAGCGATCCAAGGTTCGCTCGAAAAACTTCCTCAGAACAAAGTCCGTCTCAAGATCCTCAGCACGGGAGTAGGGGGAATCTCGGAGAACGACGTTCTGCTCGCTTCGGCGTCGAAGGCGATCGTTATCGGCTTCAACGTTCGTCCGGACAACAATGCTGTTTCCGCCGCTGAACGCCTGGGGATTCCGATCAAGACCTACTCGATCATCTACCAACTGATCGATGAAGTTTCGAACGCGATGAAGGGACTCCTCGAGCCCATCATCAAAGAAAACGTCATCGGCAAAGCGGAAGTTCGCGAAGTCTATAACATCTCGAAAATCGGCGCGGTCGCAGGTAGCATGGTTACTAGCGGCAAGCTCCAACGTTCGGGCATGGCGCGCATCGTGCGCGACAACCGCATCGTTTACACCGGAAAATTCACGGGTCTGAAGAGATTCAAGGACGACGCAAAAGAAGTCGCTCAAGGCTTCGAGTGCGGTATTTCGGTCGAGAACTACAACGACATCAAGTCGGGCGATATCATCGAGTGTTACTTAGAAGAGAAGATCTTCCCCGCACTCGACGGCTCCTACCCTCAAGCGAATGCTTGAGAGTAGGGACCTAAGGCCGGCACGACACGTGGCACTTGGACTTCTCTGGAAAAGATCCGGCATAGGATCTCAGGACGCACTCGGAAATCTCAAGCGTGAGCTGGGATTGCCGGGCAAAGCTCGCGAGGGCATCGGTCACACCGGTGTCCTCGATCCGTTTGCGGAAGGTTGGCTTCTCTGCGGCACCGACGAAGGCACGAAGCTGATGAGCCCGCTTTCGGGTCTCGATAAGACTTACGAAACCACGATCCTCATCGGCTGCACGACCCAGACGCTCGACTCCGAGTCCGACATCGTGCGTCCTGAAGGAAGCGTGGCGGTGGCCGTGCGTGAATGGACGACACGCGATCTTTCCCGCATCGATGCCGAGTTAAGAGAATTTCTCGCATCGAAAGACAACACCGCCTTCGACCAAATTCCCCCGCAATACAGTGCCGTGCACGTGGACGGAAAACGTGCTTACGACTGGGCCCGCAAGGGTGTCGAAAAAGAACTCAAACCCAAGCGCGTGCACATCATCGCGGCCGAGCATCTCGGTTGCGAGCGCGGTCAGGACGACGCGATTCTTTGGAATCTGCGACTCCGCGTCAGTTCCGGCACCTACATTCGGGCCTTGGCCCGGGACTGGGCCAAGGAACTTGCGCATTATCCGGGGCACCTCACGCGCCTCGTTCGACTCGCCGTGGGAAATTTCGGCCGGAACGAAGCCCCCACACCCTGGAAAACTCTCGCGCTGGAAGATCTCAAGGGCCTCTTTGATATCCACTACTTGACTGCGCACGAAGCCGACCGGATCCGTAATTTCGGCCAATGGCAGCCTAAACCTCACTCCCGTCCCTGCCTTTTAGTCGCTCCGGAGGGGCTTGGGGCCGTCGCCTGGACCGAGGCAGAGAGCGGAAAAATCGGTCGAGTTTTCCGCTCGGATCCTCTGCTTTAAACTCTTGATTTTTCAATTGATAGATCGCAGTAACTTGGTTATTTCCGTTCCAATTAATTTAATAGGAGAAAGAAAAGATATGTCCATTTCCGCAGAACAAAAGAAGAGCGTAATCGAAAAATTCCGCACGGCTGAGAGCGATACCGGCTCCCCCGAAGTCCAAGTGGCTCTTCTGTCCACTCGCATCAAGAACCTCACTGAGCACCTCAAGGCTCACTCGAAAGATTTCCACACCCGTCGTGGACTCCTTCGTCTCGTCGGTCAACGCAAGCGTCTCATGACTTACCTCAAAGGCAAGTCGGTAGAGCGCTACAACAAAGTCGTTCAAGATCTCGGTCTTCGTCGCTAAGCATTTTCGCTTTCCGATAGTTCCGGTTTTAAGAATACTAAGGTCGAAATTTTATGGGGCCCGCAAGGGCTTCATGACTGAGCGAGACCATCTCACAATTTAATTTGCGTTGATGACGATCTCTCCTCGGTCGAGGAGTACATACAAATGGCAATTCTCAACAAACCCGTTAGCGTTGAAACTGAAATCGGCGGACGTAAACTTACGATCGAAACGAATCGTCTCGCAAAACAAGCTCACGGCTCCGTTTACATTCAGTACGGCGAAACTGCAGCGCTCGTCACTGCAGTCAGCGACTACAAAGCGGCTGAAGGCCTCGATTTCTTCCCTCTCACCATCGAATTCCAAGAGAAGTTCTACGCTTCGGGCAAAATCCCCGGCGGTTTCTTCAAGCGCGAAGCCCGTCCTACCGAATGGGCGACTCTCCAAGCGCGTATGACCGACCGTCCTCTGCGTCCGCTCTTCCCTTCGGGCTACAAGTTCCCCACGCAAGTCGTGATTACGCTCTTGTCGTACGACGGCGAGAACGAGTCCGAGTGCATCACCGCGCTCGGCGCATCGGCCGCTCTCTTCATCTCCGACATTCCCTTCGAAACTCCGATCGCCACCGTGCGCGTCGGCCGTATCGACGGCAAGCTCGTCATCAACCCTAAAGTTGATCAGATCGAAAAGTGCGACATCAACGTTCTCGTTTCGGGTAGCAAAGATTCGATCATGATGGTCGAAGGCGGCGCTGATTCTGCTTCCGAAAAAGATTTCCTCGATGCGCTCTACTTCGGTCTCGGCGAGATTGCGAAACTCATCGAAATCCAAGAGCAACTCCGCAAACTCATTGGCAAACCCCGTCGTGAATGGAAGAAGCCCGAAGCCGTTGACGCTGCGATCGTCTCGCAACTCAAAGACCTCGCGCTCGCTCCCCTGCAAGCGGCTTACGGCGAACGCGTAAAAGCGGCTCGTTACGATGCGATCAAAAAAGTTCAAAGCGCAGCTCTCGAAAAACTGACTGCTGCGTGGGGTACCATCGATGCAACTACGCTCGCGAAGAAACAAGGCGACGCGAAGAAAGCGTTCGACGATCTAAAAAAGCACGTTGCGCGTGACATCACCATGTCCACCAACAAGCGTATCGACGGCCGCGGTTACACCGACATCCGTACGATCGAAGTCGAAACCAGCGTACTCCCCCGTACCCACGGCTCTTCGCTCTTCACCCGCGGTGAAACGCAAGCCCTGGCGACCGTTACTCTCGGCACCAACGAAGACGAACAGCTCATCGATTCCGTTCGCGGCAAGTTCGATAAGCGCTTCATGCTTCACTACAACTTCCCTCCTTACTCGGTCGGTGAAACCGGACGTTTCGGCGGCAACAGCCGTCGCGAAGTCGGTCACGGCGTGCTTGCGGAGCGCGCAGTTGCGGCGATCATGCCCGACGGTGACAAGTTCCCCTACGTCGTTCGCGTCGTAGCGGAAGTCCTCGAATCCAACGGATCGTCCTCGATGGCTACGGTTTGTAGCGCTTCGATGGCGCTCATGGATGCCGGCGTGCCGATCAAGTCCCCCGTTGCCGGTATCGCAATGGGTCTCATGCAAGAAGGCGGCAAGACGATCATCCTCTCCGACATCCTCGGCGACGAAGATCATTTGGGCGACATGGACTTCAAGATCTGCGGAACTGCGACCGGCGTCACTGCGGTTCAAATGGACATCAAGATCAAAGGCGTGACCCGTGACATCATGGAGAAGGCTCTTCTCCAAGCGCGCGAAGGCCGTCTGCACATCCTTTCCGAAATGGAAAAGGGCATCAAAACTCACAGCGAAAAAGTCTCCGACTTTGCTCCTCGTTTTGTGACCATGATGATCCCCCAAGAGAAAATCAAAGATCTCATCGGCCCCGGCGGCAAGCACATCAAAGGCATCGTCGCTGCAACCGGCGTTAAGATGGACATCGAAGATTCGGGCAAGGTCAACATCGCTTCCAGCGATCCGGTTGCTACCGACCGCGCGATCCAGATGGTCAAAGACTACACCGAAGAAGCGAAGATCGGTCAGATCTATATGGGTACCGTTGTTCGTATTGCGGACTTCGGCTGCTTCGTCGAAATCAAGCCCGGTACCGACGGCCTCGTCCACATTTCGGAGCTCGACTTCAACCGCGTCGCGAAGGTGACCGATGTCGTGCACGAAGGTGACGTGATCCCCGTTAAGGTTCTGGAAATTGATCGTTCCGGCAAGATCCGCCTGAGCCGCAAGGCTGCGCTGTCTGCGAAGGACGCGCAACCTGCGAACTGATAATTATAAGGGGACTTCGGTGAGAGAACGTCGAAGAGCACGTCTCAAACTCAGTCCCAAGATCACGCTCTGCGTGGAAGAGATCCCGACGTCGTATACTGCGGCGTTGGGATTTTTCATTGCATGCGGCGCACGTCACGAATCCAAAAAACTGAGCGGCGTTACGCATCTTTGCGAGCATCTCTTTTTCAAGAAGACTTCCACGCGCAATGCCGTCGAGATTTCGCGCCAGTCCGAACGCATGGGTGGCGAACTGAACGCTTATACCGATCGCGAAATGACGAGCTTCCACGCGGACTGTCCCGTCGAACAGTTCTCGGAGATGTTCCAGATCGTCCTCGAAATGCTTCTGGACCCTCATTTCGATGCAAAGGATTTCGATTCCGAGCGCGACGTTGTTGCACAGGAGATCGTCGCTTACGAGGACAATCCCGAAGACATTTTCAACGACCTCACGCTTGAAGTGCCGTGGGACGGACATCCCTTGGGTCTTCGCATCGGCGGCACGTCTAAGGACGTCCGCGCGCTCGAGCTCGATTCGACATATCGCTATCTGGAAGAAGTTTTTCTTCCCTCGCCGTGGGTCATCAGCGTCGTTTCTCCGCTCTCGATTCGCGAAGTTAAGAACATTATCACTCAGCAGCTCCAAGCCGCCAAATCGCTGCGTTTTGCGAAGACGCTTCAGAAGTTAAAAAAGCCCGAAGCGCGCGGTGCAACTCCTCGGCTTAAACGTCCTTGGGCAAAGCGCAGTCTCGCGCACACTCTCGAGAGCGAACAGGTTCAGGTTTCTTTCGCTTATCCCGGTCTCCACGCTAAACATCGGGACGAGGTACAGTTGGCGGCGCTCGGTTCGATCATGGGCGTCGGCGCGAGTTCTTTTCTTTACCGAGAACTTCGCGAGAAAGCGGGACTCGTTTATCATTGCTCGGCGAACCACCAGGCCTTTACGGACGCAGGACTGCTTATGGGGCAGTGGTCGTGTGGGCCTGAAACGTATGAAGAAGCGGCGTTCCGAGCTTCCGAGATCTGCGCGAAGCTCTCCAAGGGCGTCGCGCAGTCCGATATTGACTACATGAAAGAGTGCCTCACCGGTGCGACGAAGATGAGTTTTGATGGCTTGCGTGGGCGCATGGATTCCATGGGTCGCCAAGAGATTATTCTAGGCCGTTCCTACGACCTGTCGCAGACCTTGGATGAAGTAAAAAAAATTCGAAAGGGCGGCGTCGACCGTTACGCGCGCACTTTGCGTGAAATGCCAAGCCTGCTGATGGTCGGGCCGCTCGGAAAACGTGAAATGAAGCGTCTCGAAAAAGCCTGGCTCGCCGGACAAAGCGAAGGACTTCGCGCTTCTAAAGATTAAGGAGATAAAATGACCGCAAGCGTAGAACTCAAATGGAAAAAACTTCATTCGGGCGCCGAGCTGCCTCGCTACGGGACCACGGGTGCAGCATGTTTCGATCTCTGTGCGGCGTTGGATACCGATATGGTTTTGAAACCTGGTGAGATTAACATCGTACCTACTGGTCTCGCCTGCGAAATTCCTTCGGGTTTCGAGATGCAGGTTCGCGGTCGAAGCGGGCTGGCGGCAAAGTTCGGTCTTTCTCTCGTGAACGGGATCGGAACGATCGATGCCGATTATCGCGGCGAAATTCGCGCGATCGTTATCGTGCACGGCAAAGAGCCCCTGATCGTTCGTCACGGCGATCGCATCGCACAGGCCATGATCTCTCCCGTGCTCACGGTCACGCATGTCCAGACCCAAGAACTCTCGGACACACTACGCGGCGAGAAGGGTTTTGGATCCACGGGCGTCTCGAAAGGAAACTTATGAGCGAAAATCTCATCAAAAAAATCCTCGTCGTCGGTGCGGGCCAAATGGGCGCTGGTATTGCACAAGTCGCGGCGCAGGCCGGGCTTCAGGTCCTGGTCGTCGACGCTTTTGCGGCTTCGATCGAAAAAGCGCGCACCGGTATGGAAAAAAGCCTCGCGAAACTTCGTGAAAAGGGGCTGCTTGTCGAAGAACCTGCGGATGTCATGGCCCGTCTTGCATGGACGGGAGATTTCAAATCCTCGGTCGCGTTCGCCCCGC
>JBDSDI010000255.1:0-5681 GCA_039920645.1 Bdellovibrionota bacterium
AAAGGCTACGTTGAAACCGTTCCCGGTCCTTCAACTCAGTACTTCGGAGCGCTCGCCAAGGAACTCGGAATCTATCTGCATGTCGGACTTGCGGAAGTCGATGCGAAAACGGACCTGTACTACAACACTGTCGTGGCTTTCGCTCCTACGGGCGAAATTGTGGCGAAGTACCGCAAGATGGGGCTCTATAAAATCGAAGAGAATTACCTCTCCAAGGGCACCGAAGGCGTGACCTACGATGCTCCTTTCGGTCGCGTCGGCATCATCATTTGCTCGGACGTTTATCACGAACAGCCGATCGCCAGCTACCGTCCCGGCAATGTTGAGATCCTCGCTTTGAGTACCTCGTGGGCCGCGATGAATTCCGGGTGGAGCGCATTCACAACTGCGGCTCGCAGCGCGCACATGTACGTCCTTGCCGCGAACATGCCTTATTTCCCCGATTCGGGCGTCATCAACCCCGACGGTTCGGCTCAGTCGCACATCCGTCAGACGACGCGTGGAACGGCTTACGGATATTTGCCCAAGAAGGCGATGACCTTAAAGCGTCGCTGATTTTTTGACCCTCCTTTTAATCTGGAGTCGGCATGCTTAATATTCGAGCATGCCTGTATCTATTATCATCATCATCGTCTGCATCTTTGCGGTATTTTACGCGATATCAAGTTACAACGGACTGGTCGTGCAGCGTAACCTCTTCCGCAACGCTTTCGCGCAGATCGATGTGCAGCTGAAACGTCGTTACGACCTTATCCCGAATCTGGTTGAAACTGTGAAGGGCTACATGAAGCACGAGCAGGATACTTTGGAGAAGGTGATCGCGGCGCGGAACTCGGCGTACTCATCTCAACAGAAACTCTCGGCGGATCCGTCCAATAGCGGAGAGATGAAAAAACTCATGGCGGCCGAAGGCCAGCTGCAGGGATCCCTCGGACGACTACTCGCAGTGTCTGAGTCTTATCCAGAGCTGCGATCGAGCGAAAATATGAACCGCCTCCAAGAAGAGCTCGCTTCTACCGAAAACAAGATTTCTTTTGCGCGTCAGGCGTATAACGACGCCGTCACGGTCTACAACACTGCTTGCGAGAGATTCCCGCAGAGTCTGTTCGCGGCAGCCTTCGGATTCCGCAACGGTGAGTTTTGGGAGATAACCAACGCGGCGGAACGGGATGCGGTCAAGGTCACGTTCTAGGCCCTCATGAATTTTTTTGAGAGTCAGAGACGCGCCCGCAAGAACACCAGCTATCTGATCATCCTCTTCGCGCTGGCGGTTATCGGCACGGCGATCGCGCTTTACGGAGTTTTCGTTTTCTCATTCGTTTGGATTCCGAATCGCGGAGACTACCTGCGCGACGGTGTCAGTTTTGTTCAAGTCGTACGAGGTATCCCGGCCCATCTTCAATGGACCGTCCTGCTTGGGACGTCCGGCTTCATGCTGCTGATGAGCTATTTACGTTTGAGTAGCTTGCGTGATGGAGGCGGACGCGCCGTGGCCGAACTTTTTACTTCGCGCCGTATCGAATCGAATACGAGCGACCTTCACGAAAAAATTCTTTTTAACGTGGTCGAGGAAATGTCGATCGCGTCGGGAACTCCGATGCCGCCGATCTACGTCATTGCGGACGAGACCGGCATCAACGCTTTCGCCGCGGGCTACGCATTGCCCGATACGATCCTCGCTTTTTCGAGCGGATGTTTGAAACATCTTAACCGCGATGAACTTCAGGGCGTCGTCGCCCACGAAATAAGTCACGTTTTTAACGGCGACTCTCGGCTCAACATCCAAATTTGCGGCTGGCTTTACGGTATCCTCTGCGTTTCAGACATGGGGCGAGGTATGATGGGCTCGCGATCGAGAGAATCCTCGTCCCGATCCAAAACGAACGCTCAGTGGATTTTGGTTGGAATAATACTGTATGTCATCGGACTGATCGGTTTCGTTTGCGGACGGCTCATTCAAGCCGCAATTTCGCGGCAGCGAGAGTTCCTTGCCGACGCTTCGGCGGTTCAGTACACGCGCAATCCAACCGGTATCGCTGGCGCTTTGAAAAAGATTCGAGATCTAGCGGAAGGCTCGCGCATCCAAGCCACCGCCGCCGGCAGCATTTCCCACTTTTTCTTTGCGGACGCGATCGTCGAAAGGTTGTCCCTCTTCGAAACGCATCCTCCCCTGGATGAACGCATCAGGGCAATCTTGCCGTCGATGCTGGAAGAACAACCGTATGTGCCTTCAAAAGACGCCTTCGGCACGCACAAAAAGCCGGGGGCTTCGCAAAGCAAAGAGGATTTTGCGCGTTGGATCCAAAGCGTCGCGACTCTGGAAGCCGCACAGAAAGCAAAACTGAAAACTGCGCCGCTTGAAGCTCAGTGGGAAGAACGAGTCGCCGGAGCGCGTGCTTTGCTGGATCAGCTGCCCGAGGCCATTCACGATCGACTCGTAAGCCGCGACAATATCCTATCTATTCCGATCGTGCTCATCGTCTCCGGAAGTTTGTCCTATTGGCGCGAGGTGCCCGAACCGGTCTCGCTCATGTCGGAGTTGGGTGCTCTTGGCGTACGAGAAACATGGGCTGATCTTTTTGGAATGGCGCAGTCGATCGCGAACTTTACCTGCACCTGGCGCCTAAAGCTTGTTGAAATCGCAGCTCCCGCTTTGGCCGAAAACGTTTCGGTGAGTCGATTGTTAGGTGTGGGCGAGAAATTCATCCGCGCCGATGCGCGCGTATCGCTCTTCGAGTTAATGCTCTTCGGGGTCATGTGGCGCTACTCCGAACGCGGAGACGCCGCCCGAGTATATCGCGCGGAAATTCGCAAACTATCGGTGTTGGCGAGCGAGAGTGAGGACTTGCGCAAAGTCGTAAGTTTATGTCGCGGTCCCGATGCGGACTCTCTCTCCACGGAAGGTTTGGGTATCGATCTCAAAAAATTCGCCAGGGATCTCGATTCTCTTTCGCGTCTTGCCCCGGCAGCTAAGAGAGAATTTCTTCGGTCGCTACGAGTCGCTGCAGAAAACGACGGCCGCGTGAGCGACTATGAAGAAGCGGCGCTTAGGGCTTTACATCTCGCACTGGATTGTCCAGAGGGCGTTTCGGTTTAGGACCATTCACTCTTCCGAAAAAAGAAGCTGCGGCGACACCTTCATAAGGCGTCGATTGAGCGCGAGATTTGACACGAGGACGCAGACGACGCTAAGGGCCAGGGTCGTCGCTAGCATTCCGAGACTGGGCAAACTGAAGCTCGCCTGGAGTCCGAAGGTCACGAGCGCCCACGCGCCCGGCAGAGCGCAAACGAAAGCTCCGAGCCAGGCCAGGCACGCGCTCAAAAGACTTTCCGCAATGAGGTAGAGATTGAGTTGTGGCGTCCGTACGCCGAGACAACGTAGTAGCGCGAACTCGTTCTTGAGTTCACCGCGTCTCGCGAGGAAGATCGCGATCAGCACGAGCACGGCTGCAGCGAGGAGGAAGCCCGTCGCACCTTGAATGGAAAGCGAGAGACGATCGAGGGTCCCGAGGATCTGGTCACGCGAACGTCGCACGTCGATCGTCGTGAGATGAGGAAATGTTTTAATCAACTTGGATTGCCAGGTGCCGATCTCTGCGTCCGGAACCTTGAGAAGTTGCAGGTAGGTGAGCGGGGCGCCTTCGAGATCATTCACGTTCAGGGAGATGAAAAAATTGGGTCGGAACTGGAACCAGTCTACCGTGCGCAGGCTTACGACTTGGGCCCGCAGCGGAATACCGGCGACTTCGAGCTGAACGCTCTCTCCAAGTTTAAGTCCCAGTCGTTCGGCGAAATCTTTTTCGAAAGAGGCGCGTACGATCTCTCCCGCGAGTTTGGGGCCGAAGATCGCGTGACCGGATTGGAGATTTTCTCCGGGATAGAGCGTGTCGCTATCGCGGACGTTGACGAAGTACTCGCGCACGCGAATCTCGTTTGAACCGTCTTCGTCAGCGTTAGCTTCGCTGGGATTAATCTTTTCCTGGATCGTTTCTCCGTTCACGGCATAGATGCGTGCCTGGAAGTACGCAATTTGCTCGTAGGTGGCAGGCAGTGTCCCCCGCAGTTTCTCGAGATCGTCCGGGCCCGAACCCATCACAACAAGATTAGACGTTCCGGTGGCGTCGGCGATACGGAGCTGTTTTTGGAGCGACTGCGAAACCATCAGGCCGAGCAGCAAGAAGAAAAATCCGAAGCCAAGGCTCAGTAACCAAAGCAGACTGCGTTCGCGTTGGCGCGCGAGGTTCTTCACGAGATAGGAAAGGATGAAGTTGTGGGTGCGGACTTTCTCGAGAACTTTGAGGGCGCCCCGCGAAAGTGCATAAAGAAGCGCTACCAAAAGTGTCACGAAAAGAAGGTTTATAGCGCTGAGCTTGATCGACCCGCTGAGCAGAGTTGCGAGTCCTAGGGCGACGCCTCCCATCATCGTGAGCGAACGCCATGAGAGGTTGGATTTCAGGAGCGAGGTCTCGATGCCGCCCGAGAAGAGTCGGTTCACGGGAATGCGCATCACACGCGCGATGGGCGTGCTGAGGGCCGGAAGACTCGCGAGCAGTCCGGTCGCAAGCGCGAGCAAAAAACTTCTTAAAGGATTCGGTTCGCCCGAAAGTACGACCTTGAACTCGGCAGCGAGAACGCGGGCCACGCGCGCTTCGAGAAACCACGAGAATACCGAACCGAGCAACGCCGCGAGCACGATGCTCAGGATCGCGGGCGCGAGCAGTGCCTTTTTGAGTTCGCTTTCCTTGACGCCGAGACAGCGCAGCGTGAGGAATTGGGGAAGGCGTTGTCGAAGGTCGGCCACGAAAATCATGAAAATGCCCGCGAGACCGAGGAAGGTTCCGCAGAGCGCGATGAAACTCAGGAAACTTTTGAGAAGTCCAACGGCCTTCTGGACTTGAGCGTCGCTTTGCTGCGCGCTCTTGAGACGCCAGTTTGGATCGGAAATCTTCTTGCGGAATTCCTCGCGGAATTTTTTTGCATCCGTGTTGGGTTTGCGAAGGTAGAGGCGATTAAGGATGCGGCTGCCCGGGGCGGCAAGCGCCGTCGCCTGGAACTGCGTGCGATGCATCCAGATGCGGTAAGCGGAGAAGGTCATGAAACTCAGCGACTGCGGGTCTTCCGTCACGAAATCTCGGATGCGGAAAGGGACGCCCCCAATCTCAAGCACGTCGCCACGTTGGTAGCCTAGGGCTTCGAGGGCGGGATCCGCGTAGACCTCGGCACGCTCGCGCAAGGCCTCGATGCGATCGGAAGAATGCTCGAGTTTCCATTTTCCGTAGAAGGGATAGTCGCCTTCGAGAGCCTCGATCGTAATGTTGAGCACTTTGTCGTGAGAATCGCGCGCGCCGGCCAGTAGGCTTTGGTGCCAGATCTGATCTGTGCGAGGCACGAGTTCGGTGACTTTCGAGAGAAGGTCGCGATCGAAGTCGCGCCACGACTGCACGATGAAATCCGCGGCAACGAAATTACGCGCGTCCTGTTCAGAAGTTTTGGAAATGCGTTGCGCGAAAAGGTCGACGAAAACGATGCCGGAAATCCCGACGGCGATAAGCAGTCCGAGAAACCACGTCTGTTTTCTCTTGAGTTCGTTTTTGAGCCAGAATCTCCAGAACGAGGATCGATTCATGGAGACGAGGCCTCGGCGACGAGGGCGCCTTTGTGCAGCTTGAGTCGAATATCCG
>JBDSDI010000256.1:0-24076 GCA_039920645.1 Bdellovibrionota bacterium
GAAGGGGCGGCCAATGATTTCTTCGCGTTCTCGGCGACGACCCACTTCTGTACAAGTCCTGCACGGTAGTTATTTCCAAAGAGAGGTTGGTTCTTCGGCAAAGCTCCTTCAGCGCGAGCGGAGCTAACCATTGTCGCAAAAACAAATAGGGTCACGGATCGCCTCAATTTTGCGTCCGACTGCATTGTCATTTTATTTATGCTCATTTCCTTGCACGATACCCCCTATGGGTATACTAATAAAGGCATGCCACTAAAAAAGAATGCAGCGATGATCCTCCTGTCTCTCGCGTCGGCCGTGGCCCTCGCCCACAACCAATCTCCCGCGACGATTCGTAAGTCGATGACCAAAGCCTTTGCATCGCTGGAGGCTCCAGCTCCCAGCAACGTCTTTAAGGGCAATGCGACCGCCCGCGTTTCGGGTTCGACCGCGCAAGTCTTCGACGTGAAGAAAGACGATAAGCTGATCGGCAAAGTTGCGCAGATTGAAGTCCAAGAACAAACTTATGCTGTGGCCGTGGATCTTGCTTCGGGGCAAGTCAAAGCCGTCGTTCGGGAAGGCAGCGGTCTTAGCGAAGCAGAATGGAAAGACCTGCCGTTCGTGGACGTCCTAAGAAAAACCCTCGCCGGCAAGTAATACGGAAGGAATTTATTCGTGCCATCTCAAGATAAAAAACCAAAGAAGCATCCCAACCACAAGCCTGAGATTGCACGGCTCCGCCGGATCAAGGGCCAGGTTGAGGGCGTAGAGAAAATGATCGTCGAAAGGCGTTATTGTCCGGATATCATTCATCAGATTCGCGCGGCGCGTGCGGCACT
Source organism: Bdellovibrionota bacterium (assembly GCA_039920645.1). Taxonomy (GTDB): domain Bacteria; phylum Bdellovibrionota; class UBA2428; order UBA2428; family UBA2428; genus CAMCVE01. The sequence continues at coordinate 819 of JBDSDI010000256.1, forward strand.
CGCGTCGCTTGAAATGGGGATTCTTGAAACTCACCTTCAACACTGTGTGACCGACGCCATTAAGTCTCCCTCCTCTAGTGATCGAGACAAGAAGATCCGCGAACTCTTAGACCTCTTCAAAAAGAACTAAGGTCCCTCGTGAAAGGAATTGAATATTATGAAAATTTTTCTATCACTGCTAACGGTCGCAGGCATCGGCCTGGCTACAGCCAGCGCAGAAAGCTCTGCTCCAAAAAAAATCAAGATTCCCCACCAACATCAGTCACTCCACGGCGGAACTCTGCTAATGCTGGGCGATGACCACCTTGAAATTGCTGCAACTAAGAAAGCCCAGACGCTCACGCTCTACGTTTCAGACAAACTGCGTGACCCGGTGGCCGTTTCGGACGTCAAGCTCGAGGTTACCCTCATCCAAGGAACAGAAAAAATACCGCTGAGCCTCGAGCCCGTTCCGGGCCAGACCAGTGCCGTCCGTACAACTCTTCCCAAAGGCCTTGCCTCCGATGCCTCTTTAGAAATTCGGATGCCGAGAGTCACTCCTTTGAAAGGCTCCGTCTCGACGAATGCCTCCCAGACGATTGCGATTTCGAAACTTCTTAACGCTACGGCGATGGACCCTCATGCCGGTCATCACATGTAGGACTGAGGCCACGTTGACATGAAAAATCTTGCCGAAATTCCCCTTGCAATCGCAGCACTCCTCCTTCCGACTGTAAGCGTGGCGCTTCCGGCCAGCGCGCGTCTTTTTCAGCAGAACTACGGCTACAAAGTCAGCTGCATGCTTTGCCACGCCAATGGCGGCGGTTCGGCTGCGAACGGGTACGGCAAGGCCTTTTTGAGAGCGGGAGCCAATCTCGCCGCGTTCAAGAAAATTGAAGCGGCTGACTCCGATGGTGATGGAACTCCGAACCTCAAAGAGATCCTCGCAAAATCAAACGCCGGAGACAAGCTCAGTACGCCGACGAGCATCGGCGACTGGCTTGCCGCGCTTGGCGGAGTTCAGATTCCACAAAAACAACTTGAAGAACTTTTTCCGGGCTACACGAAATTCTCCGCGATCGAGGGATCCCTGAACACGAAGCAACTTGAATTTCTGAAAGCAAAACTTGGCTATGACCCCGTCGATGATGACAAGGTTCCTACCTTTTACTTCGCCGAAAAAGACGGCAAACGCGATGCGGTCGGACAGCTCATCTCTCAGCAGGAGTCGGGCAAAGGACTCACAACCGGAATTGCGGTAGCAACGTCGGGAAAAATCCTACGCGTGGAAGTCCTAGGTGGTTCGATTGCAAAAGACATCTCCCCAGCACCAGAGCTTCTGGCCTCGTACGCAAACAAAACGGTTTCAGACCTACCCGCGAAATCGTCCGAAGCCGGATTTTCACGCATGCTTCACTCGAGTATTGAGCGAAGCCTTTACCTCATTCAATCCGTCTTCGGCGGCATCGGAAACTGAGAATTCATGGCTAACGACGGAACACCTGCCCTCAATTTCGACACGGCTCATCTTGAAAACGCGACGACCGGCGTGACCCGTCCTTTCGACATGACAAAAGACGCGCTGTTACCCTACGGCGCAACGGCTTTTTTCTTGGTGCTCATTGCGGCTTCCTATCTTTGGGCAAAGAAGAATCGTGCGCAATCGTCATCCCGCGAACTTGTTCCTCGTATTTCGTCTTGGCCCGTAGGGCTTAAGCTTTCACTGATCCCGCTGCTTTCAGCCTACGCCCTCACTCACTTATTTTCGGCCGCATCCGTTTACTACAATACCAAAGTCGCGAGCCCCACGACGATTGCCTATTTCGAAGCGATGGGACGCGGAAGACTCTTCTCCTTGACCCACGCCCATCTCTTCGCCCATGCGACGATGTATTTTCTTTTAGCGGTGCTTGTGCAAGGAACCCGGCGCGGGCCCCTTGTTCGCGTCCTGGCTCCGATAGCTGCACTCTGGGCGGGCGTCTTTGATGTCTTCAGTTGGTGGGGCTTGAAAGAGCTCAGTCCTTCTTTTGAAATCCTCTCGGCCCTCTCAGGCATCTCGTTTTCGCTCGGCTTCGTCATTATGGGATTTGCGATTTTCTGTGAAATATTCTCTCAAGACACTTTGGTGCAAGGCCATGATTCACGCAGTCGATAGCGCCTGCGTCTCAATGAGTTATGCTCATTGTACGTGAAGCATCATTTATCCGAAAACGCTCCTCTGTCTGTCCGCCTAGGCTGGGTTTCATTTTTTAACGACTGCTCAAGTGAGGTCATCGCCAGGGCGATGCCTGTGCTGCTCACGACAAGCCTCGGACTTTCACCGACTTTCGTGGGAGTCGTCGAAGGGCTCGCGGAAACCGCAAGTATTCTCTTACGTGGACTCGCCGGTTGGATCTCAGATAAACTTCCCTCAAGGAAGCCTCTCGTTTTCTTCGGATATCTCGTTTCTTTTCTCTCGAAATTCAGCCTCCTTGCGGTTCACGTGCCACTTCTCTTCGGAATGGCGCGCATTCTTGATCGTTCGGGCAAAGGTCTGCGCTCGGCCCCTCGTGACGCCATGATCGCCGATGCCGCAGCCCTCGGACGCAACGGTCGGGACTTCGGCATCACAAGATTCCTCGATACCCTGGGCGCCATGACCGGAATTCTCGTTGTTTTAGCTCTCGGACTTGGCTCCGAATCGATGACCCTGGAGATTTTCCGGAAATATCTCCTTATTGCGCTGCCCTTCGGATTTATCTCGGTATTACTACTTGCGCTGTGGGTGCCAGCATTACCCCGGGTCGTGCGAGCAAAGACCTATTTCTCGCTCCGATTTCCGAAGCAGGTGCGTGCCTATTTTGGCATCATTTTCATTTTCGCCCTCGCCAATTCAAGCGACGCGTTTCTCGTGCTCCGTGCCAAACAACTCGGCTACTCATTTCGAGAAATTCTCATAGGCTTTCTAGCCTTCAACGGCCTTGCAGCACTTCTGGCGCTGCCCGTCGGAAAACTCTCCGACACATTCGGAAGAATTCGCTTTCTAGCAGCAGGCTGGCTCGTGTACGCGCTCTGCTATGCAGCCTTCGGTTTTTCGATCACTAAACCCATCTTTGCGGTTTTTCTTTGTCTCTATGGAGCCTTCTACGGTTTCACCGAAGGGGTCGAGAAAGCATTGCTCGCCGATCTGTTAGCACCCGAGGAACGGGGTACCGGATTCGGAGCGCTCCAAGTGGTCCTCGGGATTGCGGCCCTGCCGGCAAGTCTCTCGATGGGGATTCTGATGTCGAAGTTTGGCGCGCCCGTGGCGTTCTTTGCATCGGCTTGTGTTGCCACCCTCGCCGCAATTGCTCTTATCCTGTGGGGTACTCGTCGCCGCATCATAGGCATAGATAAGGCGAACTAAAGTTCTTTACCGATATGCTTGCGAAGTTTATCGCGCGTCTTTCTCTGCTGAACCAAGTTCAGTTTCCCGTAACCCGGAAGTTTTTTAGCCTCGGAGGATTGAGCGAGCTTCGTCGCCCTCACCAGTGCTCGCGCAAAACCCCAGACACCGCGACGGTCGAGAAGTTTTTTGCGGCGAAAAAAATTGGCCCACTGGAACTCGGCGAAGTTCTTTTCCGAGTTTTCGAAAGCTCCCGATTTCCGCACGAACCACGCAAGACTGCGGTAGGGATCGTCTGCAAGACCGCGGATATCCTTCGGTAGGTAGAACGGTTCGCGCGGTCCTTCGCCGAACTGACAAAAGGGATACATCGATTTCGTCTTCAGCATCCATTTCCAGAACTGAGTGAAGCTTAAGCCGCTGTCGCTCAGGTCCGTCTTTACCTCGATACGAACTTTCCTGATGCCGATGTGATAGCAGACGCAAAGGAAGTGATGATGGTCGACGATATAGTATTCGCCTCGGGGAGAGATCACGACGGGAACGGGATTATCGCGCAGGAAATCCCGCATCTCTTTTTTTGAAAACTTTTCGACGATTTTGATCTTCTCGTCGACCTCCAACATGCCCACCGCGAATTGCGTGGGCTTAAGATCCAGAATGTTGTGCATGGTTTTCATCCCGGATGCTCTCAGTTACCGAGAACGAATCAAACTCTGTTGCCCTTGGTGAACAAGGGCCGGTAGAGATGCCAGTAAGCCGTTGCCGCTACCACATGCATAACGGCCATCACGAGCGGCATAACGATGTTTCCGAGTCCGGGCGTGAGCATCGAGTGAAAGAGAAATATCTGAAGGGTGATCGGAGCGAGGATCACGAGCGCGAGCGGCGCCGCGAATCCGCTCAGGAGCAACGCACCGCAGATCGTTTCGGTGACTTTGAGGACCGGCATGAAATAACCCGTCTTCATAATGCCGCCGAAAAAGGCCATGGCCGCCTCGGGCATCGGAGGAGGTGTCATGGGCAAGAAGTTGAATAGACCGTTCAGGCCGAAGATGAAATAGATCAAACCTAAGAGGATTCGAGCGCCGAATGCGATTTTCTTGTTCATGTAAGTCTCCCGTCTCCGATGTTAACAGCATCCTAAAAGTCTTCAACTGGGGCGCATCGAGTCAGGATATCATTTACAATTTTTTATACGATAGAAGCAGGTCTCGACATCTTTCTGTAGCACGCTGTCGGGGCAGGCCTGCGTCTTCGTGAGCTCCATTCCGAGCTTCTTCAAAACTTGAATTGAAGCAGCATTGTCGTGGTCGGTGCGGGCGTCGACGCCCACGAGATTCAAATTTTGAAAACCGTGCCGAATAAGCTCTTGAGCAATCTCTGTCGCAAGGCCCTTGCCCCACTGCTTTTTTGCCATCATAAATCCTAGTTCTGGATACGGAAGATCGGTTTTCAAGAGCATAAACCAGCCAATAAAATCTCCGTTATCCTTCAACTCCGCTGCCCACATTCCTAGCGGTGCATAGTCAGACTCTTTCTCGATCCAGGAATGGAGTCGATTCTCTATCTTGTCACGCGGCAAAGGAAACCGTGATGGAGTAAACCTCACAATATCTGCATCAGACTCAAGCTCGATCATATTTTGGAGGTCCGACTTCTGAAGCCGTCGCAAACGGGTGCGCAGTGTTTCGATCGATTCCATAGGTCGAACGTATCCAGTCTTAGTCGAAGGATCAATTCACTTCAGACGTGAACGAGATTGTTGACCGCGAGGACGAGCATCATCGGCCCGAAAACAAAACGTGAGTAGGCCAGCGCACTCGGCCAACTCTGGGACAACGTACGGAGCACCAGTACGAGCAGAGCTTTGCCGAGATAAGCAACGCCCATGAAAGCTAAAATATAGACGACGGCGTTGCTGGGAGATTCTCCTCGGAAAAGTCCGAGAGCACGTGGCCCACCGATCAAGAACCAGAAAAGAAAGGGATTCGGATTACACGATTGTATAAGCGCGCCCTGCAAGAGTCCCCCCCGTGGGGTTTTCGACGGAGACCGGTTATCCGGCTTCGTTCGACGAAGGAGCTTATAAGCAAGATAGATGTAGAAAACACTTCCAGCAATTCGTAGCAGCGGAGCGATAATGGAGCCGTTGGGGGCATTCACCCGGAAACTCAAGACAATGATGAGCGTGTCCAAAAGCAGCGCACCGAGACAGAAGTTGAGGATACGCGCGAGTTTTAAGTCCCCGAGGCTCATCACCCCGAGGCTAAGATTGTGCGGAGAAGGCGCGACGGCAGCCAGAAGTCCCATCACTAAAGCTTCGTAGAGAAAATTCATGACGGGATCTCCTTTTCGATAAAGTTGCCGCGTTTCTTCTTTAGTAAAGTTCGACGAGATGCCAGACGTTGCCCAGTCCGTCGCCCTTGATGTCGCCTGATTTGCGATCCATGAAGAACGTGTAGACGGGCTTGCCGCTGATTGTAAGTTGCTTCACGCCGCTCGCGCGGGTGACAGTACCGAGCCTGGCATCGCCGACGATTTCCGCGGCATCGACCGAGACGGGGGCCCAGTGTTCGGCGCAGGTGCCGATGCAAGCAGGCTGGGCGGCTCCGTTGTCGGGATCAAAGGTGTAAAGCGAGAGACCGCTCGGTAAGATCGCAATGGCTTCGGCGCGCTTTGCGAGTTTCAGCTCTTGAACCGGGCTTAGCTCGTCGGCCAAGACCTTGGGTGCGGCGAGAAGCGCCGTCGATGCGAGAACGCATCCGAGAATCCAGGACGTGGGGTTTGAATTTTTCATAACTGATCTCCTTCTGAAATCAAACTATCGAAGTAACCCGTCGATCGACACGAACTTCACTTGATAAATTTGGTGCAATTTGGTGCAATAGCACCATGACACCATCGTCCCACAAAGACCTGCTCCATAAAGGAGAGTACCTGGCCGTGCTCGACCTCTACGAGAAGAGCTCGGGCGCCACGTCTAGAGACCTCGCAGTCGCGAGTATTGGGGCCCTGACCTTCCTCGGACGCCTCGATGAAGCGGAAGCTTTGTTCCGATCCGCGAGTCCGATCTTCTCCGACGCCGAGAAATCCGAAGCGCTTTTTTTCCTGGTCGTAAACTTAGCGCGCACCCAGAATTGGCAACGCGCGCGTGAGTATTTCCGCGCGCTAAGAAGCCTGCCTAAGAACCGCAAACGCAACGCCTACTACCGCCTCCAGGCCTCGGCCTTTCTGCGCTACACGAAGTCCCAATTCCTCTCGGCGGAAGTCTTGGCGACCCAAGCTTTCTCTCTCGCCGTGAGCGACGGCTTTCTCTACGGCAAGGTTCTTTCGGCCGATTTGAGAGGTCACGCCCTGGTGCAGGTCGACCGCGTGAAGGACGGCATCAAAAGTTTGAAAGAGGCTTCCTCGAGCGCGAAGGCCATGGGCGCTTCCTCGCTCTCGCAGGCGATTCAAGTCTCGACACTGCTCTACGAATCCCAGTTCGGACTCCGCAGCGGCAGCGAATCTCTCGGCAAACTCCGCGCTCTCATTAAAAAACTCGACGTCGCCGATTCGTTCACGCGCATCAATCTTCATTTCGAACTCGTGCGCTCGTTGACCCTGGCCGGAAACTACGTGGATGCGGAGAAAGAACTCCTGCAAGTCTTCGAGCTGATCTATCTTTTCAACAACCCTCGGCAAGAAACACTCTTCAAACTTCGTCACGCCGAACTGAGCCTGAGGCGCGGTCGTCATCATGAAGCCCTCGAGAAAATCCTCGACGCAAAACGCTGGTCTGGTCTCGCCCACAACCCCCTCCTGAAATCCCAAATCCTCGGCTTGGAATACAAGATCGTCGCGGCTCTCGGATTCAAAGAGAGACTCGCCCTCCTCTCGACGGAGCTTCTCGATATGATGAAGTCCTTTCCTTCGTCGCTGAACCGACGCATTACACAGAGATTGCTGGGCCTGGAGAGCCCGGACCCCGCACCGTCGAGCGACCAAATTGGTGGCCTTCTCTCACGTCTCGGCGATAGCAATCGCGAGGAGGAATACATCACCCAAGTTCTCGAGGGCAACTACCTCGGCCTGCTTTCGCGACTTCCCGGAATTCCGCCGTCAGGAGACACCCTTGTCTGGGATCTCGAGCGCGGATCACTCACGGTATTTTCGTCGACCGGTATCACGCACGCGCCCTCGATCCGCTCCCGACAATCGCGTCAGCTTCTAGAGCTGCTCGCGGAGGGACCCTTCACGAAAGAAGCCCTGGTCAAGAAAGTCTGGGGCTACGACTATCACCCCATCAAACACGACTCCCTTCTCTACACCGCGATCGCACAGTGCCGTAAGGTCCTGGGCCCGGCCGCGCACTGGATCGAGAATCGCGAAAACTCTTACGGACTCAAAGCCGGAGTTCGCATCCAATGGCGCAGCAAAACTCCCGTCGTGGACGCGACTCAAGTCCAAGGAAAGACGCCGCTTTCCTTAGCCAAACCTGGCCTGGAGACATTGAATCACCGTCAGCTCGGCTGCCTCGAGGCCTGGAACAAAGGCGTCTTTTTTTCGGTCAAAAGCTATCAAGGCGAGTTCTCCGTATCTCGCAATACCGCCACACGCGACCTGAGGGACATGGAATCGAAAGGACTTCTGCGCGCCGTCGGAAGTGGACCCAGTCGGCGCTATACTCGCCATTTTGAAACTGCTAACAGAAAACCATGACCTCATTTACGATTCGCTTGAGTTTCCTTACCCTCGCACTCCTGAGCGCACCCGCTTTCGCCCGCAGCGATTTTTCGGGGAGCTATAGCGTGCCGGTTGCCGACGCGCGCCTCGCGCCCCACGCGAATTTCGACGTCATTGTCGAGCGCATCACGGATAATCAAACCGTCACGAACCTCAATGTGATGCTCCCTTACGAACTCGTCGGCATCGATGGATACACGCGGAGTTTTTCGCGCGTGACGACCGACGACGGATCTATCGCTTTCGAGGCGAGATACCCCAACGAAGCCACGGATAGCTTGCGTTGCTCCGTCGCCGAATCGCAGAAAAAAGTCATTTGCCTCGCTTCGTGGCCCAGTCTGCGCGGTCGTCCGCTCGATACCGATACCCTACGCGCGCGTCTGATCGTAAAGAACCCCACGATCTCCGCGCAAGATCTCGATTCAAAAGTTGCCGTCGCACGCGCCTTCAACGGCGACGCCATCGGTATTCTGTTTTACAAAACCGAAGCTTTCTTCGGCTCCTTGCGCTGAGTTCTTAGGGACCGAGCGTCATCAGCAAAAGCGCTAGCGCAAAGCTCAACATTCTCGAGCCATTTAAGAGTCGATGAAGAAGATAGGAACGGACTTGGCTTCGCTCCCCTCTCCGTTACAATGGAACCAAGGAGGACGATATGAGCAAACTCGACAGCCTTCTCGACCAATACGGACAGGCGCATCGCGATCCGCGCAACAAGCTTTGCCATAGCCTCGGCATTCCTATGATCATCTTCTCGATCGTCGCTCTCTTTGCGACCGGCGGTGCTGCTTGGGCGTGGTGGGTTTTCGGGATCGGTTGGGCCTTGCAGTTCATCGGGCACGCCTTCGAGCGGACCTGGCCCGAGTTCATGAGGAATCCCATCTTTCTCGTATTAGGACCCCTCTATTTTGCTCGTAAAATCCGCCGTAGAGGCCGAGGGCCCTCCGCTTAAGCGCGCGCAGCGTTTGCTTGATCCCCCCCCGATAGGTTGATAGAAGCGTTTTCCATGAGAAATCATTTTCTTTTGAAATTAAGTGTCGTCGTTTTTGCCGCAGCTTCCCTCGGTGGTTGCGGAGTTCAAAGCATCCCTAGCCAAGAGAACCAAGTCGACGCGGCTTGGGCTGAAGTCTTGAACCAGTACCAACGCCGTTCGGACCTGATCCCCAATCTCGTCGAGGTGGTCAAAGGCTACGCCAAACATGAGAGCGAGACCCTCACTCAAGTCGTAGAAGCTCGCGCAAGCGCGACCCAGGTTCAGATCAACGCTAAGGATCTCACTCCCGAAAATCTCAAGAAACTTCAAGACGCCCAAGCCCAACTCAAGGGTTCGCTCTCCCGTCTCATGCTCGTAGCTGAGCGTTACCCCGATTTGAAAGCCAACCAAAACTTCCGCGATCTCCAAGTACAACTTGAAGGCACCGAAAACCGTATCACAATCGCACGCCAGCGTTTCATCGAAGACGTCAAATCGTTCAACGATTTGGTCACCGTGTTTCCGACCAGTTTAACAAACTCTCTTTTCTTCAAGAAAGAGAAAAAGCCTCAGTTCACGGTGAGCGACGAAGCCGCAGCTGCCAAGCCGCCCGAAGTGAAATTCTAAGGTCGTATTTTGAAGTACGGTCTTGTTTCAGCCCTCTTTCTCGCTTGCGCCGTCGCGCAGGCCGCTCCTCGAACGATTCCCGCCTTGAGCGCCGCGGTCATCGACGAAGCGAAACTTCTCGATCCCGCCGATAAGGCCGTCATCGAAAACGAGCTGCGTTCCTATCCACCGAAGCTCCAGCTTCAGATCTGGATCGTGGATTCCCTGAACGAAGAGCCGATCGAACAGCTCTCTATTCGCGCGACCGATCAATGGAAACTCGGAAGCGCCAAAGAAGACCGGGGCGCGCTTCTCCTAATCGCCCTTAAGGACCGTCAGATGAGACTCGAGGTTGGCCAAGGCCTCGAAGGCGATATTACCGATTTGCAATCGAGCCGCATCCTCGACGAAACGATTCGTCCCGCTTTCCGAGAAGGCAGTTACGCCGGAGGCCTCTTGCTCGCTTCGCGCCAAGTCTATCGCTTGGCGGGAGGGAATCCCCAGGGACTGACTGAAGTTCCTCCCGAGAAAGATCGTCAACGCTCGACCCGGGGCGTGAACGTCATCGGGATCGTCATTTTTCTCCTCTTCATTCTCTTGCGCGGACTATTCGGAGGACGCCGACGCTCTCGTTTCTACGGAGGATTCGGAGGCGGCGGTGGTTTTGGCGGAGGAGGAGGCGGTTGGAGCGGAGGCGGCGGTGGTTTTAGCGGCGGCGGCTCGAGCGGAAGTTGGTAGGACACATGGAAGCATTCACAAAAGAATTCTGCGATACCCTTTTGGCCAAAAGCCAAGAACTCGAAAAAATTTCATCGATTGAATTCGTTCCCGTTGTCGCCAAACGCTCCGATTCCTATTTCGATTTTCGCGTTCAACTCGCGTTGGTCGCAGCGCTCTGTGCGGCGCTCGGCGATGCCGCCTACTCGTCACGCTGGATCGAAGCGGCGCTCGTAGCATCACTCGCTTTCGCGGCGATCTTCGCCCTCGTCTCGATTCCCCAGATTCTCAAGCTTGTCCTCCCAGCGGCCCTCGCGCGCGAGGCAGTCATCGATAGAGCCGACTCCACTTTCCTCCACGAAGAAGTCTTTGCCACCCGTGCGCGTACCGGGGTCCTCATCTTCGTGTCTCTTTTCGAAAAAGAAGTCTTCGTCATCGGCGACAAAGGACTTTTACCCTTCGTAAAAGACGATTACTGGCACACTCTTGGACGCACGCTCGCCCATGATTTCAAGTCGAAAAACCCAGGCCTCAGCTTTATCCGCGCGCTCGAACAACTCATCAAGGACGTCGCACCCCACTTTCCCGCGGGTGCGGACAATCCCAACGAACTTTCCGATGAACTCCGTCGCCGCTAAGAAATTCTTCGGGGCGGGGATCGTTTTCGCGACGCTTGTCTCATTCGCACAAGACACTCCTTCGACGACTCCTCGTTTCATCTCGCTCGAGCGAGCGATCGTGCTCGCGGCCGCGAGTCCGTCCGACAAAGGATTCCCGGCGATCGTCAACGAGGACGTCGTCGTGCAACTCAATAAGATGCTGACGCAGTCCTGGTCTCGGAAGTCTTTGAAAAAAGCATTAGACCGTCTGGAAGAACTGAAACCCATGCTTCAGGAAGAAAGCAATCTCGAGCAGACTCCTTGGGAGCTGATGGCGATCGCCTTCGTAGAATCGAATTTCCGGAATCCTACTCAGAGCGCGAATCGTTGGAAATCCGCTGGGCTCTGGCAGTTCACCCGGAATTCCGGACGTGCGCATGGCCTCAAGGTCACGGCAAAAAAAGGTGAGCGACTCGACATGCAGAAAGCAACTCGGGCGGCGCTGAGGTATCTCAAAAGAAACCGAGAAGATCTCGGCAACTGGCCGCTTGCGATCCTGGGCTATAATGTCGGACCCGCTAAAGTCAAAAAAATCATGGACGCCATGTCTTCCGACGACGCCTTCGAGATCGTGAAGTCGGGGCCACTGGGCGGCGACCCCGAGTACCTGGCTAAGGTCATGGCGTCGGTCATCATCCTCAAAAATCCAAGTCTCCTCGATCTGAAAGACGGCGCTCCCGAATTACCGATGCTCAGCTCCGAGCCATCCATTCCGAATGAGCCGCCGCGTTTAATACCGCCGCGATTCGTAGAGCGCTCTGGACGCCATCTAAACTGAGCCCCGCTTTACGAAGCTCGTGAGCATGGGCCTTAAGGCACATACCGCAACCATTCACCGCGGAAATCGCGAGGCTATAGAGCTCAAAGTCGATCTTCTCGATGCCGGGTTTAGCAATGACATTCATTCGCAAACGCGCGGGCAACGTGGAGAGTTCGGGGTCTTCGATCAGGTGCGAGCTGCGGTAATAAATATTGTTCATCGCCATAATCGAGCTTGCGGCGCGCGCCGCTTCACGATGAGCGTCCGTCAGGAGCTCAGCGCTCGATTCGAGCACCGAGTCCAAGAGTCCCTTGGAGCGAAGTGTGTATGCGACCGCGAGCGAAAGACCCCAGATCTGACCGAGCGTCAGACCGGGAGCGCCTTCGACGCTGAGGATGCTTCCGAGATTGAGTCGGATATCCTTGGCGAAATCAGGAAGCTGCTGCGAAAATTCCGGCATTTTCATAGCGTCTGCTCGCCCTTCTGCCAGTTACAGGGACAAAGTTCGTCGGTCTGAAGAGCGTCCAGGGTCCGTAAGACTTCATTGACGTTGCGACCGACATTGAGATCGTGCACGGAAGCGAAACGGATGGTGCCTTCGGGGTCGACGATATAGGTCGCACGTTGGGACACGCCTTCGTTCGGGTCTAGGATACCGAGAGCTGTGCTCAACTCGCGTTTTACGTCGGCGAGCATCGGAGCCGGGAAGTCCTTGAGATCGGCATGGTTCTGACGCCAGGCGAGATGGACGAATTCGGAGTCAATCGATGCTGCCAAAAGCTGCGTGTCGCGATCTCTAAACTGGCCATTGAGGTCTCCGAAGGCTTTGATTTCGGTTGGGCACACGAAGGTAAAGTCCTTGGGATAAAAGAAGACGAGGAGCCACTTACCGCGGTAGTCGTCGTTTTTGATGTCCTGGAACGCCGTCTTGGGGTCCAGGGATACGGTCGCCTTAAGATTGAACAGAGGGAATTTTTGGCCAACACCTAGCATGATAAATAGTTCTCCTTTTGATGGAGACATTTATAAGAGGTGACTAAACATCTATAAAATCGATAATATCTATTATACGATAGATTTAATCTATGATCAGCCTTCAACAGATTGATTACGCCCTGGCCGTCGAGAAATTTCGCCATATCGGTCAGGCCGCGCGGGCCTGCGGCGTCACCCAACCCACGCTCAGCATGCAACTCAAAAAGCTCGAAGACGACATCGACTACCCACTCTTCGACCGAGACAAGAAACCGATTCTTCCTACCGAACTCGGCGCACGCTTTTTGGAACAGGCTCGCTCCGTCCAAGCTGCGTTCGAAAAACTGCGCACCCTCGCCGGCGATGCACGTGAAGAAGTCGCAGGCGAGTTCCGGCTTGGCGTGATCCCCACTCTCTCCCCCTACGTCGTTCCTCTCTTCGTAGAAGGATTTTCAAAGAAGTATCCCAAAGCGAGACTTCTTATCGAGGAACTCAAGACCGACGAGATCACCGCCGCCCTCGGCCGCGATGCCATCGACGCGGGACTTCTTGCGATTCCTCTCGCTGCAGAAGGGCTCCATGAAGAAACTCTGTTCGAGGAATTTTTCAGGATCTATGTCTCGAAAGAGCACCCGCTAAGCGGCAAAAAATCCGTCTCCGAAGACCAACTCGATGCTTCGGATCTTTGGCTTTTAGAAGAGGGTCACTGTTTCCGCAGTCAGATGCTGAAGCTCTGCTCGCTAAAACCCCGTTCACTCACTCAACGCCGTATCCAGTTCCAAAGCGGAAATCTCGAGACTCTCAAAAAACTCGTCGAAAGGAGCGGCGGCTACACGATTCTACCCGCGCTCGCCTGCCGCGATGTGCGCTCACCGCGCGCGACCTTGCTCGACTTCAAGGGACAGGTTCCGATGAGAAAAGTGGGACTCATCTATGCCCGCGAATATCTGAAGCGGTCTTTCAGGCGTGCACTCGCAAACTCTATTCGCGATGCCGCATTGAAAGAGCTGAAACTTGTAGGAAGTCCAGCCAAAACAAAACTTATCGGACCTCGTTAGATTTTTTGGTCGCGAATCCATTCGGGAGCGAGCGCGGCGTAAACCGCATGGTCCACGAAATGATCGTTGATCCACTCGCACTCGCGAGCGATGCCTTCGAAAATCAGGCCGAGCCTTTCGGGAATCGAGCGACTTTTCGCATTCTCTACACCCGCTCGCAGCTCGATGCGGTGCATTTTGAGATCGACGAGCGCATGAGTGATGAGTTCCTTGCAGGCACGGGTCACGATCCCTTGGCCCTGCATGTCCTGACGGATCCAGTAGCCGAGACTCGTTCTTCGATGAGGGATGTCCATCGCATGATAGCCGATGCAGCCGACGATTTTCCCTTCGAAAAAAATGCCGAGCTGAAATCCGTTCTTGGTTTCTTCCTGGCGCCTTGCGCTTTCGATAAAGCGAACCGAATCGCCGGGAGTACGCGTATCGTCGACCCACGGGAGCCATTCGCGCAGATAGTCGCGACAGGAATTCACCGCGGCAAAAAGCGCGTCAGCATCGTTGATCTCAAATGTCTTAAGGACGAGTCCTTTTCCCAGATCGAATTTCGCCATGGCCCTAAGCTAGACTGCAATAAAGGGCTACGCTAGACCTGCGGTGTGAAGAAGCGGTACGTCTTAGCGAGTTTGTACCTAGTCCTCGTGAGCGCCTCGGCTCACGCGCTCAAACTCCAACCCATCGCATCCCTGGGTCTCGACTGGGGCGGTGCCAAGATGGCCTCGTTCTCCTATGCCGGACACAAAGACAAGTCCTTTCGCGCAGGCTCGCTGGTTCTTTTCACCGGAGGCGTTGCGTTTGCAAATCCCTTCAGATCTTTCGATCTCTCGACCCGTCTCAGCCTCGGATTCAAGACCGCCAGTCTCAGCGCCAGCAACGCGAATCTCGATTTTTTTCGCGGAGTCGCAGAGATCGAAGAATCCTACGCGATCACCGCTACGCCTTTTCGAGCTGGCCTCGGACTGAGTTATCATTTTTTTAACCGTATCCGCGGAACCGGGATCGCCTCAACTTTTTCCAGCGCGGTCGAACCTAGTTTCGGTTATTTCGTAGATGGGGAATACGTGATTGTTCACGGAAAAAACTATCCGACGCATCTGAGCTCCGTAGTGGTCGGAATTCGCTTCACGCAACAATCCTATCGGGTCAAAAACAATCCGACTGACCCAATCGCCGCGAGCAGCGCAGGACTTCACTTAAAACTTCTGTGGTGATTAGCGTTTCGGTTTCCAGGGAACAAAAGCGCTAACTCGGCGCTGATAGTCTCGAAATGCATCTCCGCGACTGCGCAGCGACTGGGCCTCGGTCGGAGGAATACCCGTCACCTTGGTCACGAGCAGCAGCATCAAAAGAGGCGCAATGAACGAAATCCATCCATCCTTATGAACGAGAGTGGTCATGAGCGCGTAAGCGACCCACATCAGCCATTCGAAGAAATAGTTCGGATGCCGCGAGTAGGCCCACAGCCCTTTTTCACAGACCGCGCCCTTGTTATTCGGGTCAGCCTTGAAGCTCTCAAGTTGAGCGTCCGCAACGAGCTCCCCAAAGAAGGCGAGCAACCAGAAAACGACGCCGATTATCCACGCGTTCGAGTCTAACTCACCAGGACGCGCCATAAAAAAAACGGGTGTCGCGAGGATTGCCGCGAGCACGGCTTGCGCCATGAAGAAGAGAAAGAAAGAACGCGTCTCATGCCGTTTCCATTGAGCCGCAAGTTTCAGATAGCGCCCTTCCATGACGGGATGCAGGCGCAGGATACGACGAGAGAGATGCGTTCCCAGACGAAGCGCCCAGATCGCATACATAAGCGTGAGGGCGACGAAGGGGATGAATCTGAAAAGCTCACCCTCCCACAGCATCAGCACGACGCAGAGAAAGGGGAAAGAAAAAGTCCAGAGCACATCGACCCACGACCAATTCCGATGAGCACGCGAGGCTAAGAATCCGACGGTGAAAAAACCGAAGAGAGAAACGAGACCAATTCCGATGAGTTCCATATCTTACCTAACCTCGAAGCTTACGCTGACCGAATAGCGCAGTTCTTCGTTGCCGCCCTCGATCTGTGGAGCAGGTGCGGCGCCGCGCATAGCTTTCGCCATGGGCATCGCCATGCTTTCCTGCTCCATCATCATCGGGCGAGGAACGCTCGATCCGTCTTCGACAATTTGCATTGCACGACCGACCGAAGCATTCAAGCTTTGCGCCATACCTTCGGCCTTGCGCTTGGCATCGAGCACCGCTTCTTTGAGGCACTCGCCGCGCTCGCTTTCGCGTTTTGCGTTCGACGTAAAGGTCCTGAGCGATCCGACTTCTTTCACGCGATTATTTCCGGCAACCTGCAGCACTTCGCCCATGCGCGCGATTTCGGACGAGGTCACTTGAAGAGTCATGCGTGCTTCATAACCGCGCGAGACCTGACGATCTTTGACCCAGTCCATACGCTCCTGAACGCTGTAGGAGAGGGTCTTCAGCTCGAGATCCTTGAGTTTAAGATTTTCCACCTCAGACTTCAGCCTGGAGTATTTTTCCGACGCGGACCGCGTCGCCGTTTGAATATCTTTTTCGAGGACGACGTGGGTCAAATCGATTTGACCGCGATCCGCTTCGACTTGGCGGAAACATTGACCGCTGACTTCGACGGATCTTTGCACGCCGAAGCGATGAGCGCAGGACGAAAGAGCTACGAGAAAAAAAATTAATGGAAGAATTTTAGAAACCACAGTGGCACCACTTTAACCCCAAATCGTTCCATTGCCACCCTCGAGCTTTCGACCTATAACTTTTGCCAATGATCAGCGGCACCACATTCGCACATCCCGACCTTTGGCTTTATTTTATGCTTGGCGTCTTCGCGATGCTGGCCCTGGACCTTTTCGTTTTCAATCGTAACGATCACGTTATCAAGGTTAAGGAAGCGCTCTATATCAGCATGTTCTGGATCGCGATCGCATTGAGCTTCAATGCGTATATTTGGTTCCACCAAGGCCACGATCTCGGCACGCAATTCCTCACGGGCTATCTCGTAGAAAAAAGTCTCAGCGTCGACAACCTCTTCGTGATGCTGCTCGTGTTTCAATCCTTCAAGATTCAGCCAAAATATCAGCATCGCGTTCTTTTCTGGGGCATTTTAGGTGCGATTATTTTTCGCGGTCTCCTTATCTTTGTCGGTGCCGAACTCGTGCACCGCTTCGAATGGATTCTCTACATCTTCGGCGCCATTCTTATCTACAGCGGTGTGAAGTTCCTCATGGAAAGCGACGAGCATGAAGACGTTACCGAGAATACCATGACGAAGTTTCTGCGCCGTCATATCCCCATCACCGATGGTTTCCGCGGACATAACTTCTTCTCTCGCGAAAGTGGTCGCCTGATGGCGACCCCGATGTTCCTCGCTCTTTGCGTGGTCGAGATTTCGGATATCGTCTTCGCCGTCGACTCCATTCCCGCGGTTTTCGCCGTCACCCAGGATTCTTTCATCGCGTTCTCGTCGAATATTGCCGCGATCCTCGGTCTCAGAGCCCTCTACTTCGTCGTCTCTGACAGCATCGCCCGCTTTCGCTACTTGAAGCCCGGTCTCGCCGCGATTCTTATTTTCGTCGGCCTTAAAATGCTCGTGGCGCATTTCCTAAAAATTTCCAGCGGAGTTTCTTTGCTGGTGATCGTCGCGATTCTTATTACGGCGGCTTTGTCGAGCTGGTACGTCAACAAGCGCGAAGTATCCGTCCTCGATGCTAAGAAGAAAAAAAATAGAAGCTAGTGCCCGTTCGGCGCTGCGGGAGCGCCCTTCGGGGCGAAAAAAAAGCTCGTGGGCTTCTTACGGAAACGCTCCATAACTTCGGCATAAATTTCGCTGCGTATCGGGGCACGGATGCGGCGGGCTTTAAGTGCGACCAGCAGCGCGAGATAGAAGCTCACCCCTAGGTTCATTGCTCCGATCATCACGATGCCGCTGACCGCGAGCCAGAACTCAGGCCTTGAGAAGACCTCAATTCCGATAGAGGCCGAGGCGTACGAGATCACGCCAGTTGAGAGCGTGACGTGGCGAACGTCCAGAGGCAAACCAAAAAATCCCATGATCTTGGGAGTCATCCCCAGCAAAAAGCCCAGCGAGATATTGCCCGCCCACCCGGCCAAGTGCTTCCGATAAGCGTCGACCCAGTTCTTCAGGCGCGAGGGTCCAAGGAAGCTTTTGAGTCTTCGGCTCGAGGCAATCGCTTGCGGAATTTCGCGATAAGCCGACCAGTTGTCGATCCACCCTGCGATGATCGACGAGAACCAAAGCAACACGCCCGTGAAAGCTCCATGCAACGGGCTCAAGCCCAAGATGGAATGATGCCCGAGCACTTCTAAGGCTTGTTCGCGATTCATTATGGGAGCGCCACTGAAATAGTAGATTCCGAGCGCGATGGCCACTGAGCAGGGAATCACGAGAGCGACGTTGCCGAAAATCGCAGCGCCTTGAGAGCGCACGAGATTTACAATTTCATCGACGAGTGAATCTCGCGATTCCTGGTTATCCAAGGAATCCATTTTTGCGGCCAGCGCATTGGCCGTCATGGCGGGTTGTTTGGTGGCTAGCGTCGCTCCGACTGCGTAAATACCGATAAAGCTCAAAGAGTAGTTGATCGAGTACCCGAGGCCCGCGACGAAATACGGCACCGGTAATCGCTCGATGAGAAGTTTAACGAAGGCCGTCAGCGACGTAAGCGCGCCCCCCACTCCCGCTTTGCCGAACATCTGCGAATATTCTTTCTTTGTGCGTGTGATGTAGTGGTCGCCCGTTTCGGCGCTACGCTCCGCGATCTTCATTGAGATCAGGGAGAGATTTTCGGCGACCAGCGAACCGATGCTCTTGCGCTGTGACGCTTCGCTGATCAATGAACACAGGAAGTGAACGATCTTCTCGGGTTCGTGTGTCTTACCGAGAAGGATTTCGAGAAGGGTTTCTACGCGACGAATGAGAAGCTTGATGCGATCGAGTTGGTAAACGATCGCGATGCTGACGCCGTACTCATTGAGGTGGGCATGCGCGACGTCGAGCTGCGCGCGGCATGCCGCGAGGATTTTTCTAAAATGCTCCTCCGACATCTGAGCGTGGAGAGGATCGTTACGATGGCTGTCCTTTATCAGAAGCTGTGCGTAGAAAGTGACCTCAAAAAATGGAAGGTCGCGCATACGCTGAGTGCGAGTCATGCGCATGCGAAGTTTGGGCGCGAGTCCAAACGCGCGAATCTGTCCCGTAAGGAAAAGTAGTGCGTCTTCCATGTCGATACGAACTTTGGCCCATACGTCGCGCTCGTTTGCGCCCTCGCCGAATTGAAAGAGGCTCCAGATATCGGCGAGCACGTTGCCGTCGAGGCGCTCAAGCCATTTCACGTCGTGTTCCGAAGGGAAGAGGCGCGAGAAGAGTTCACCGAGATCGTGCTCGTGAGGAGGACGCGGCAGAGCCTTTTCGATCAAGCGGTCCATTGCTTCAGAGACGAAACCCGATTCCGAAGGCAAACCCGTCACGCAGAAAAGATCCAGTGCGCTCGTATCCTTAAGAATAGAGCGAAGAGTTTTTGCGACCGAGATTTTCCACTCGGGATTTTTTTCGAGGATGAGCAAGAGATAACGAACCCGCGTGGCCTGCACTTGGCCGGATTGGTAGTCGAGCCCCTGAACCGAGAGCGATCCGGGGACACGCATCCAGTGGAAAATTTCGACCAGCCATTCGATACGGTCCGCGAGCAAAGCATCGAAAGGAGCGTTGCCCAAAAGGTAGTCCAATTCGAGCCGAGCACGCCCAGCCTTACGCCATCTTTGGACAGAGTCCCACATGGCAACGATAATAGCAGTTTCAAATCAGTTACTTAGTTCCGTCACTACGCGGGAGGCTTTTGTCTTTGACACGATATGCCATTGTCCTTATTTTGCCGCCAGTCGTTAAGGCCAAGAAGCCAACGCCGTAAGTAGGAGGATCTTTAGTGAAATTATTCCATTCTGCCCTTAAACCGCTGGGTCTCATGATCGCCGCCCTGACCGTCATGACGGCATGTGATCCTGTGCCACGCCGCGAACTCACCGCTGAAGAAAAACAGGCCGACATGATGTGGCTCTACAGCAAGTTCGGCGCGAACTACGCTCCCCTCGAGTACAAAGAAAAACTTTGGAACCTCGACTACGAAACCCTTAAGAAGACCTATCTCCAAGCCGCCGCCGAGACTGCTGACAATGATGCCTTCTACGCTCTCGTTCAGCAATTCGTCGCCGAGTTCAAAGACGCTCACACATCGGTGAGCTTCACCGCATCGGGCCGTCCCGGACGTGAAAAAGTTTCCTACCTTGGCTTCACGGGCCGTCGTGAGGGCGACAACTTCGTCGTGACCGAACTCTTCCCCACGATCACTGCGGAAACGACCTCATATCCGATTACCGTTGGAACGATCATCACGAAGTACAACGGCGTCCCCCTCAAGCAATACATCAAAGAAACCTTCTCCAAGTCGAGAGACGTCGGACAAGACGATGCGAACGTGACCTATCTCATGGGTCGCCTCTTCACGCGTCTTGATATCCAAACTCCTATCGCTAAGGAGCTCGACGTCGTTCTGACGGTTAAGCAAGACGACGGCGAAGTCGACGTGACCGTTCCATGGGTGGAAAAAGATCTTTACTCCTTCCAAAAGGACATCGCCGCTGCCAATGCCGCAAAAAAAGCTGCAGGCGAGCAAGGCAAACCCGCCTCGAGCGAGACCATGATCGCGACCACCGGCAATACGCAGATCCCCTTTTCGTTCATGACCTTCAACGGCAGCGCGTTCAATCTGAACCTCTTCGACGTGAAGCAAAAAGTCATGAGCTTCAAGGATCGCATCTCGTCCTCGAAGATCGATTACGATATCGCCGGCTGGACCACCCAACTCAGCAAGCTGAACTTCAGCTCCAACCAAGATAAGCTCACTAAGCTGCGCGTCGTCCCCGATGGCGCGATCATGATCGAGGACTCCGTGTCCTACCCTGCTTACGTCTTCCCTACGGAAGTCGCGGGCAAGACGATTATGATGGGTTACATCATGGTTGATACTTTCTCCCCCGATACCGACGTCGTCCCCGAGCTCAAGATCACCCTCGAGAAAATGCAAAAGATCGGTGTTCAGGACCTCGTGATCGATACGATCAACAACGGCGGCGGTTCGCTGACATTGCTGATGCAAATGGCGCAGTTGCTCTCGAACAAACCCGTTATTCAACCCGGTCTGCAAATCGGCTTGAACGAAGGTTGGATCGACAGCATCGAAGACGCAACCAACCAAGCGTCCTCGGATGGCGAAAAGGTTCTCTATCAACGTCTCTTCAAGGACATGATGAACTACAAGGCTCAAGGCCTGCGCATCACGCCCAAAGAATCGGCTTACTCGCTTAACGTTCTCGTTCCCTTCGGCATCAAACCCCATAAGGAACTCAAGAAGGACTTCAACGTCGTCCTCCTCGTGAACGAAATGTGCGCTTCGGCCTGCGATATCTTCGCTGGTCTGATGCAAGACAACAAGATGGCGACTCTGGTCGGTTCGCGCACGATGGGCGCGGGCGGCAACGTCGTTAACTACATCCAGTCCCCCAACACGAACATGGATATCCGCCAAACGGAATCCCTGATCGTGCGTACGAACGGCGAGTACATCGAGAACGTCGGCGTTACTCCCGATGTTCAAATGGTGGTCTCCGAAAGCGCTTCGTTGAACTACGAGCCACTGCGCGCCAAGGCCGTCGAGATCCTCTCGGCGAAATACCTTTCGGCTCCAGCAGCGACCGCTCCCGTCTCCGCTCGCTAAGACCCGTCTCGAGATTTCTGTAACCCCCGTCGCGGCGAAAGCCTCGACGGGGGTTTTGTTTTTTTCGATAAAAAGCAGACCTAAAAAACGCCGACGCTGAAGAGGATGCGGTTCGAATCTTCGTCATAGCGCTTGTCGGCGTTGAAGGCGAAGTCGAGCGCAAGCGGCCCCACAGGCGTTGCATAACGGATGCCGATGCCGATAGCTTCGCGCCAGCCTTCGCCGACAAAACCGCTGGCATCAACGCGTCCCATATCGAAGAAATAGGCGAAACCCAATCCTTCGAAGAGTTCCTGACGCAACTCCGTCTTGAAGAGAGAACTGTCCTCGGATTTTACTCCGTTGTTGGTGTACTGAATCTGCTTTTCCTGAAGCGAACGAATCGAAGTGCGGCCGCCGAGCGTGAGACGGCGATCGACCGGAAGACTCTCGACGCCACCAAGCGTGTTCATGTGCGCAACCGAAAGTGAATTCGCAAAGACGAGGCCTTTGCGCAGCGGCCAATAGTTCGAGAACTCGTTCTTGTTGAGAATATAATGGACCGTCTTTGTACTGCCGAGGCGGGGCGAGGCATACTCGAGTGAAGTCGTCAGCACCCAGCCGCGAGTCGGATTGAAGATGCTGTCGCGGTAGTCGAAAGTCAGAGCTGGACCCATCGTTCCCACGCGATAAATCTGCTCGCCCTGAATATCCTCGCCTTGAAAGTTGTAAACGCGAGGACTGGAAAGGGAATAGAGGTTGTGCGAAAGCGAAACGTGACGATTGAATTCCTTGCCGATTCCGAACGAGAACGAAACTTCTTCTTTGTTGTAACCGTCGACCGCCACATTGTCCTTGTTGTATTGGATGTTGTCGTCGGATTCGTAAGCCGTTCCGAAACGGAACGACCACGGGATATTCAGGACGTAAGGTTCTAAATAGCTCAGCGAATACTTTTGCTCGAAAAATTGGAAGTTCTCAATTTTTCTCGAGACCTGTCCGCGTAGGACTACACTTCGATTCATACCGCCCAGGTTGCGATAGTTGTACTCACCGAAAGCCACGACACCCAAATCGGTACGGTAACCGGGACCGAACTCGATCGCGCCGCCCGGACGCTCGGAGACCGAAACCCGCAAGTCTCGCTCCTGAACTTCCACGTCATTTTCGCCAGCCGAAGCCTCTTCCAGCACCCGATCTCCGGCACCCTGCATACGTAGATTTGCAAAGAGTCCGTAACCCAAAAGTCTCTGGTCGATTTCTTCGAGTTTCGACGGCACCCATATCTTGCCGCTGTCCATGTGCTCTCGATCGAACTCGCGCAAAACGACTTTCTCTTTCGTCTTCCGCAGTCCCTCGACGACGATCTGTCCGACCTTAACCTGGGGACCCATATCGACGACGTACTTCAAGTCGACTTCGTCGCTCGTATCCGAATAACTCACGATGTCTCCGAGTTTCGTCGAGATCGTAGGGGAGAGGAAACCCTGATCCTGGATCTGCCGATTCAGTTCTTCGGCAACATGAACGATACGATCGGCCCGAGCGATTCCTTTCGGCTGAAGGTCGACGATCTTATCGAGTTCTTTTTCCGAGAACGGATGTTGCCCTTCGACCAAGACTTCGCGCAGTTTGAAACGGGGCCCGAGCTGAAT